>REEK01000167.1 GCA_007695115.1 Sphaerobacteraceae bacterium | reverse complement strand
CCACCCAGCCCCACAACCACAGCCCGGAAGTCATTTGGTGTCGTGTCGCGATCAAGCTCAACGACTGACCCATCTGCTGTGACCATCGTCAGTGCCGTGATTGCCGTTGCCAGAATACCGTTCTGATCTCCAGAGCCGTGCGTTGCGGTGGCGCAGGCGCCACCCAGCGTGATCTGCGGTAGCGATGCCATGTTGTGCACCGCGTAGCCCGCCCGGTGGAGCTCGGCGCAGAATCGACCATACGGGATACCAGCGCCGACACGGGCGGTCTGGCGCTGGCGATCGATTTCGATAATCTCGTCAAAGTTTCCGAGTGAGATGTGATCTCCGCTGGTATCGGCAATCGTGTTGAACGAGTGGCGGGAGCCGATCGCTTTGACCTTATCGCTCGACGCCACGATACGGCGCAGTTCGTCGAGGTTCTTCGGCTCATGAACACGGGCTGCCTTGAACTGCTGATTTCGAGACCAGTTCGTTGTAAAGAGTGTCACGGCAAATTCACTTTCACAAGTTCGCGTGCCTGGTGCTACCTAGTCATCGGCGCTGACAGGCTCCGGATCTGGCTGTTGTTGCACGGAGTGCCCTTCAACGTTGAGCTCCGGCAGCCACTGCAGCCAGCTCGGCAGATACCAGTTCCAGTCGCCGAGCATCTTCATGCTGGCCGGTACCAGGATCGAACGTACCACGGTAGCATCCAGAATCACCGCAACCGCGAGCCCGAACCCGATCTGCTGGAACATCACCAGTTCTCCCATCGAAAACCCGCTGAAGACGGCAACCATGATGAGCGCCGCACCGGTGATCATGCTGGCAGTAGTACGCACACCATACATTACCGACCCGGTGTTGTCTTTGGTGAGATCGTAGCGCTCTCGAACCCGGCTCAGCAAGAAGACATGATAGTCCATCGAGAGGCCGAACAGGATTGTGAACATCAGCAGCGGAACCCAGGAATCGATTCGCTCGACTTGCTGGAACCCGAAGATCTCGTTGCCGATCCCATGCTGGAACACGGCTACCAGGAGTCCGTAAGCGGCGCCGACCGAGAGCAGGTTCATCAGCACAGACTTCAGCGGCACCACGATCGAGCGGAACGCCAGCAGCAGAAGCAGGAAGCTCATGCCGAGCACGAATAGAAAGACGATCGGCGTGTAATCGTTCACCAGGTTGTTGAAGTCCACCGTATAGGCGCTTGGCCCGGTGACCAGAACGTTGGCCTCGGTTCCGCCGAAGATGTCAGGAATGTACTCATCACGGAGTCGCTCGATCGATTCGATCGAGCGGGAGCTGCCGGTTGCTCCGAGCGCAGCAACCTCGATTGCCGCCAGATTGCCTTCATCGTTTACCTGGATCTCGGCTGGACCAAAGGCGCCATCAGCGGCCAGTGTTTCGGTCATCTGCTCGATCGCAGTTGTAATGTCGTCGGTCTGGACATCGACGGCATCCACGACAACCACATTCGGTGCCTGCAGCGAGATCCCGGAGAATCGCTCCCCGATGGTCGAGAATGTCCGGGACGCGGATGCCTCTTCCGGCAACGTCTCGATACCGGACTCGCCCAGTTCGATCGTGAAGTAGACCGCTGACAGCGCGATCATTATCGTTCCTACCACCACGACACTGACCAGCGGGTGAGCCATCACGCGGGCGGAAATCCAGGTCCAGATGCCGCCGGTCTCGGTACTGTCGATGCTGCGGTGAAACGGGTCATACCCGATGATCGTCAGCACCGCGAAGACACCAGACAGGCCGATGTAGGTCCAGATGAAGTAATCTCCCACGCCCAGCGCTCGGAAGACGAACGAGAACCCGAACAGCGCAACCGCGATGACTCCGAGCAGTACCCGACCGCGTCCGGAATCGATGCGGTCTCCAAGCATCCCGAGCATGGCGGGCAGCAGAGTCAGTGTCGCCAGTACCGAGACGATCACCACGATGATCGCGCCGAGTCCGAGACTGTTGAACAGGTTCGAGGGGATGATCAGCATTCCAGTCAGTGCAATGACCACCGTGAGCCCGGAAAAGAAGACCGCTTTACTGGCGGTTTCTCCAGCATGAATGATGGCAGTGGCCTTATCGAAGCCTTTCTGGCGCTCTTCACGGTATCGACCAAGGATGAACAGGGAATAGTCGATCCCGACGGCCAGTCCGATCATCACCATCATGTTGATCACGAAGAGCGACAGATCCATGAACTGACCGATAATCATCGTGGAGCCGATCGAAATGGTGATCGCGAAGATCGCCATCAGGAGCGGAATGCCGGCAGCGACGAGCGTTCCGAATACAACCACCAGAACGATCAGCGCCATCGATACGCCGATGGTCTCTCCGGTGATCAGATCGCGCTCAGATGTTTCGACGAACGTCTCGTTGATGCTGTTGTTGCCACCGGTGGATACGTCGAATCCCTGTGCCTCATCGAATCCGTCCACGAGATCCATGTAGGCACCGATGCTCCCGTTGGAATCAATGAGGAAGACCGGCAGGATTGTGGCTTGCCCGTCGTCCGCGATCAATGATTCGTCCGGTACTTGCAGGTAGCTGGCGACGGTTTCGATGTTTGCGTCCGATTCCATCAGTGAACCCTGAATTTCGCCGACGAACGCCTGGAACTCTGCATCCTCTACCGTGTGCTCGGAGGACGAGACGACCAGAAACTCATCGGGCGCTGGTTCGCTGGAGGGCAGTCGCTCGTCGAGCAACTGGCTTCCCTGCACAGCTTCTGGCTCATTGGTGAAATTGAAATCCGTATTGAACTCGGCTGGAGAGAAAAGAATCGCCGAAATTGCCGAGACGATGATGGCTACCCAGGCGATGACAGTGATCCAGGGATGCCGGGCACTAAGCGAGGCAAGCTTCCCGGTAAAGCCACTCGGAGTCGTGGACATGGTCAGTCGCTACCTTTCGCGGGATTTGCGTCAACGGGAGTCATTCCGGTGACCATCCGAACCAGAAGATCGAGAATGGCACCGGTGTCGATGGTGTCGTCGTGTTCGAGTTTGAGCATCTGAATGCCGCTGGAAGCCGCGTGAAGCAACGCGCCCAGCACTGCGGGGTCGATGTCTTGCGTGATCTCTCCGGCGTCCTGAGCGCGCTCGATCGTTATCGCCAGCAGTTTGCGAATCTCCTGGCGAGTGCGTGAGAGATCGGCTCCGAAATCGTCCGGATCCCTGGCGGCCTCGACGGTCATCTGCATCTGACAGACCAGCGAGTCCCAGTCGTCATTCTCCAGGAGCAGACGGCGTCCGACTCGCTCGAGCGTATCAATTGGAGACCCGCCAGACTGCGCTTCATCTTCGAAAACCCGTAGATTGCGGGATACCGCATCCTGAAACACTTCACGCATGAGCTCGTTCTTGCCCGGAAAGTAGCGATACAGCGCCCCTGCGGTTAGGTTCGCCTCTTCGGCGATATCTGCCATCCGTGCGCTGCGGAGACCCTTACGGGCGAACACGCGAGCGGCAGCCTCGACAATTGCTTCGCGCCGGGCATCGACGTCTGGGCGAGTTGATTGGGTCACAAGAAATTCCTGCGCTATGGGCGAGCAAATTCAGTGAATGAACATTCATTCACCTTAGAATACTATCCCTGAAACCCGGCAATGTCAATTGTTTACCCTCAATGCGAGCGAAACACTGTACCGCTGGCGAGTTCCCGGGTTCCGACTGGACAGTGTCGTTTTAACATGTTGCTATTGACATGACGATGTGGCATGTCTAGAATGACATATTAAGAGTTTACTATTACCGTGGAGCGCCAGGGGGTCTTCGTGAGCGAACGGGTTGCAGGATTTGTCGAGCGGCGTCGCTGGTGGATGCTCGGACTGATCATGATCGCCACGGCAGTGCTGGCCGTCCCGTTTCTGCTGGCATCGTCTGACGAAGTGGCATCCGACGAGCCAGGCGGTCCAGCATTCGAGGCCAGAGACGCGATCGAGACCCGGTTCGACGGAGGCGTTGCCTCGTTCAGCTTTATCATCGAGTCACGTGATCAAAACGTTGTCACTCAGGAGTCCTTGCAGGAGTTGCAGGAGCGCTCCCGGGCACTTCGGGATGATCCGGAGCTCGGCAATGCGCTGGTGACGCGCTACGATGAGCATATCGGCAGCCGGCTCGGCGTCATCACGCTTGCTGATCGCACTGAAGCAGCCCTGGGCGCCGAGCTTCATCAGGTCGACGAGGAGACAGTCCAGCAGGTCGCCAGTGAAATCGTCGACCAGGTTGGCCCGATTGCTGCCGGACTCTCGGTGGATGCCACGCGGGATGATGAACTGGGCCTCTGGAGCTCGTCGGCTATGGTCTTTACCGTCTCAGGAGATGCAGACGCCGTTCAGGCGCACGGTTCAGCGTCCGAAGCCGCAGGAACACAGGCCAATGAGGCGGTCGGGCGACAGATTCAGGAGATCTATCGCGAGGCGTCATCATTCCAGACCTGGGGCATCGCGATCGACCAGGAGCTCACCGCCGGTGAGCAGGGCGAGGCAGCCGGGCCGTTTATCGGGCTTACCGTTCTGGCGATTCTGATCCTGGTCGGCATCGCGTTTCGCTCCTACTGGGTGCTCTCCGCAACCGGTCTCGGATTGCTTCTTCTTCTCATCTGGCTGAACGGTCTCGCCAACGTGCTCGGCATGAAGGAAGACCAGATTCTGGCGACCGTTGTGCCGATTGCCATGCTGGCCTTCGGGATCGACTATGCGTTTCATGCCATTGGACGATACCGGGAAGAGCGTTCCGCCGGGCAGATTCCGTCGAGTGCCTATCGCATGGGAATCGGTCGCGTTGGTGGCGCACTGGCGTTGGCGCTGACCACCGGCGCGGCTGCGTTCCTGGCCAACACATCCTCGGGCATCGAGTCGATCGTCCAGTTCGGTATCACCGCAGCAGTCGGTCTGGTGTCGGCCTGGGTGATTCTCGGCTACGCAGTTCCACTCCTGGTGATGGCAATTGACGAGAGGACTCATGGCCGCACGGTGCGCGGGTCATGGGTGTTGTCACTCACGGGAAGTGTTCTGGCAGCGGCCTTCGCAATGGTTACCGTGTTGCTGCTCGTCTTCATCGCACCATCGGCCGGGCTTCTACTCACGGCAGTGTACGCCGGATTGTTCCTGCTCCTGCCGTGGCTGCTGACGAACGTGGTCGGTCGTGCCGAGGAAGAACCAGCGCTCGTCACGGAGACTGGTGACCATGCGTTCGACGATCACGGCTGGCTCGAACGAACGACGGGCCGACTGGTGCGCTTTGCCGGGGTTCGTCGATGGTTCGTGCTACCGGTAGTGGCAATCGTCACCGCGTTTGCGGCGTTCTTCGCGGTCCAGGTTCCGGCGTCGTTCGATGTCGAGGATTTCTTCGACCAGGAGACTGATTTCGTGGTCAGCCTCTCGAAGGTCGACGAGCATATCGGCGATCAGGGTGGAGAGACGGCCGAGATATTTGTGGAGGCCGACCTCGATGATCCCGCGTCGCTTGCGGCGATCGAGTCATTCACTGAGCGGGTTGCCGGGCTCGACTCGTCGCTGCTGGCACGAAGTGATGACGGCACTATTCGTGTCGAGCGGGGCATCGTTGACTTCGTGAATTCGGTCAGCGCCAACGGGCAGGCGGATATCCGGGCCAACCCTGGCGAGTTCGAAGCTGTGCTGGCTAGCGCAAAAGAAAACGGCGTGACCGCCAATAACGGTGACATGATCTTGTCGCCGATGGAGGTCTCTCAGATTGCGGCTCCCGGAGAGAACGGGCTGACCGCAACTCGCTTGCAGCTGCATCTGGTTGGCAGTCGCGAACAGGAGAACATCTCGGCAACGCGCGATCTGCTGGAGCCGTATGTCGATGATCTGGAGCAGGAACTCGTCGCGATAAATGGCGACGCAACCGCCACGCTGACGGGTGGACCGGTGGTGCGGCAGGCAAGTATGGATGCGGTTGCCCGCGCACTGCAGACTTCCTTGCCGATTGCCCTGGTGCTCTGTTTCTTGCTGGCGATGGCATTCATGCGCTCGGTCCGATACGCGCTGATTGCTACCGGTGCGATCCTGCTGGTCGTCGCCTGGCTCTACGGCTTCATGTATGTGGCTGGCTATAGCGTCAACCTGGTGACGGCGACGATCGGGGCGATCTCGATCGGCATCGGGATCGATTTCGCGACGCACTTCATCATGCGCTACAGGGAGGAACTCCCCGGGGCCGCAGACCGCTCAGAGGCGCTGTATCGAACTGGTGCCGGAACCGGAACGGCTCTGGTTGGATCGACGTTCACCAGCGCGGCCGGATTCATCATTCTGGCGTTCGCTCCGATGCCGATGTTCGCGGCGTTCGGACTGCTTACGGCACTGATGATTGTCTTCGCGCTGATCGCATCGTTGCTGGTACTGCCGGGACTCCTGATGAGTATGACTGGCGCTGCCAATGCAGACGACGCCTGAGTGGATCGATCTTGAGACGGGGGGCGGCGGCTTATCGCCGGCCCCGTTTTCAGTCTGGGTCCATCACGTAGCGCCACAGGAAGTAGTGAATTCCGACGTTTCCCGCCTCGACCTGCCATCCGGGTGGGTTTTCCGGAGCGTAGGTCAGTACCCGGCGCTCGAAAACCTGAATCAGAACCGTCTGCTGGTTACCGCCAATTCGAACCGTTGCCCAGAACGGCTCGGTCAACGGGAGTCCGGAGGCGTAGAACGGATTCTGGAACAGGTTTCCAGACGTCAGGCCACTCTCCTCATACACCGGTCCGGAGCTGTTCATGAACTCCCAGAATGGTGAGGCAACGTAGTGACCGGTCTCCGGAACGAAATGAGCCGCGGTTGCGCCGTAGCCGGCAAGTGCCGGATCGGTTCCGACGTTCCCGTCCCGGTCTATCGTCTGGATGACGGTCTCGCCTGAGTTGTGCTGGTGCGCGCCCATCACAGAATTGAATGTCGCGTAGGTGGGGCCGTCCGGGTCATCGTTGTCTCCGGCAACATTGATCTGTGCCGGCTGGTGTTCGCTGAACAGACTGTCGCCGATCTGGCGTTCTCCGGTGATCAACTCACGAGCCAGCAGCCCGTTCGTGACGTACCAGATCGAGCTGGTATCCCCGTCCGGATCACTGATCTCCATGCGTGACTTGTCGAAATACTGGACCTGTCGCTGACTGTCGGGTGATTCCAGATATTGTTCGTGAATCACCGGACTGAACGGCGCCGGGCCCCACATCCAGGTGCGGCTGATATGGCCGTCGATAATCGGAGCGTCGGTTCGCCGCCAGGTGCGCTCGTAGTATTCCGATCCAATCGGCTCAGCTGTTCCTGGCTGTCCGGGAGGCTCCGGTGCTGGATCAGGTGCTGGCACCGGGGTCGCCGTTGGCGCCGGATCCGTTGCCGGTGGTTGAGTCGGCGTCGGAACCGGCGTAGACGTCGGAACTGGCGTTGCCGTGGCTATTGGAGCCGGTGTAGACGTGGGTGCCGGTGTCGCGGTTGGTGGCGGCGGTGGTGGCACCGTTGGCGATGGGATCGGCGTGCTGGTCGGTCCCGGATCTGGCGAGGTGCCTTCGATGAATCGAGAGATCTCGCATCCCATTTTTGAACACGCCGAGAGCAGGTAGTCGAGCACGTCTTCCGTGATTCTCGTCGCGAGGTTGACAGAACTCATCGATCCCATGTGAATACCGACAACCGACTGATCGCTTCCCCGGCGCACTGCGGCGCCACTCTGACCGGGAGTCGTATCGATAGTGTAGAAGAGATACTGGTCAGTGACCGACGTAAAGGACGGTTTGGTCGAGGTCCACATAGTCCCGGACGGTTTATCGTTATCGCCGGGATACCCGGTGACAATCGGATTGAAGGACGACGATTCCAGCGATTGCGTTGCGAGTACCCCGATATCGAACCAGCCTACCTCGTTGCCGAGTGATTTATCTGGCAAGCGGAGCATGCCCCAGTCCCAGTAGGGGTTTCCGATGGTGATCCATTCATTCGGGATCCAGGCTTCGCTGGCCCACTGGTAGCCGAACGGCTCTTTGACTCCATCGCGTCCGGGAACAACAGTCACTGAGGTTGCAAATTCGGTCTCATCCGTATACAGGCAATGGGCTGCGGTCAGCACCGTGTCTGGACCGACGAACGTGCCGGTACAGGTTCCATACGGTGTGCCGTTGTTGAACATCGTGACCTGGGCGATCCCGGAAGCCGGAAAGTCTGTCGTCGGGGTGACTCGTTGCCGTTCATCGTTGCCAAAGATCGCCTCCAGACTCGCCTGCTCGTCGTCGTCAGACGCGCGAGGGTGGTCGGGTTCGGTATCCAGTAGTGCTGATGTCCCCAGCGATGGCAGGTACCCCGGAGGAACCGGAGACGATTCCGGACGAGGCGGTGAGTCGCTACTGTCTCCGCTCTCGGCGACGACAACGCTGCTGGCGATCAGTGCGACGATTAAAATCAACAGCACCAGCAATCCACGCTGTTGATTACGTGTGCCTGAACGAGATGACCTTGTGGTTCCCGTGTGCATCAGAGCGCGCTCGTTTCCGGGACTCGAACGGACGGATTCTCCTGCTGGAATAGTGACGGTGGAGCTCAGGTCGTTCCAGTCTGGGGCCTATTTCCCCTTCGGCAACGCCTCATTCAGAATCTCCACGACATCCTGCAGCGTTTTGCCGCGGGTTCGCGTTTCGGGTGTCTCATTGGCCAGCGGTGTCTGCCCGACGAGGGTATACATGTCCGCCGCCCCGAGCAGCATTTTCGGGGTCAATCCTACATCGTCGAACGTCTTGGCTATCTCTTCCATTTCACCGACCCACCGGTACGCTTTCGGGGGCATTCCGGGCACTGATTTCTCGAGGTGTTCGAGCATCGCCGACTGGCTCAGTTCGAACTCTTCGCGAAGCGATCCTGTCAGTCCCATCGCCTCGGCAGCGACCATCAGCTCGGTTCCCAGTGCGGTGAGGCCTTTGGTAAGCGCCGCATAGCACATTTTGACACCGGAAGCGTGGCCGATGACATCACCAATTGGTCGTACATCCAGCCCGTGATTATTGAGGATCGTGGCCTGGTCAGCGTCTGGCCCTGACACATAGATACGCGGCACGGCCCCGTCGACTTTCGGTGGAGCGCCGATGATGCCACCATCGATGAACGTCACGCCTGAAGCTTCGACGATTCGCCCGACTTCACGCGTCGTCTCCGGGCTGATCGCATTGCAGTCGAGATAGATCAGCGTCGTGCCAGTTGTTTTCACCGCATCGGCAATCTGCTGGGCTACCCCGGTTGCTCTGGCCGGTGGGACGATCGAGAGGAAAAGATCGACCTGCTGGACCAGTTCCTCGAACGAGGCGTTGACCGTCAACCCGGCTGCCGAAGCAAGCTGTGCGCTGCGTTCACTGCGCCCGGCTAGACAGGTGTGCACTGGCATGCCGTTGTGGACCAGAACCTTGCCGACCGAATGCCCCATATCGCCGGGGCTCAACAGGCCGACAGACGAGATTTTGGTGGTCATCTTGAGACTCCTCTTTGTTTGATGCGGAAAGACTGGTTGAATGACATCATAACGAACTGGTTCACAAGGTCAATTGAAACGCTGACGTGCTGAACATACATTGGCGCCCAGCCTGTGTGTGATTTACATGAGCGCAAATGGAAAATGAGGATAGGCATGTCTGATCGGCCTGTACTGGCGCACCTGTCGCTGACGCACGAAGCTCAGCAATACGAGCCTGAGGAGAACAAGGCGGGACGGCGAGCCGAGATCCTGGTGAAGGAAGACGATCTGCGCGTGACGCTGATCACGATGCGTGTCGGGATCGAACTGGACGAACATTCAGTAGCGGGAACGGCCACGATCCAGGTACTGGAAGGTCGTTTTGAGATCAACTATCCCGACGGATCGGAAACGATCGGGCCAGGGGAACTGATCGCGCTTCGACGGGATGTCAAACACTCGGTGAAGGCGCTGAAGAGTGGCGCGTTCCTGTTGACGCTTGGCTGGTCGGCTTCGAGTTAGCTGCGAGCGACACGGAAGGGGGCCCCTGTCCCCTCCCGTGCAGTTTATTCACGCTCGCTGCGAATCCCGGCGAACATCTCCGGTGCGTATTCGGCGACGCTCTGGTTCATGAGATCGATATGGTCATAGTGGCGGAGTGTGCGCACACCGATTCCGGCCAGCTCTGTCACGGCTTTCACCGTGTATCGTCCCGTCATGATTCCTTCTAGCGGCACATCTCCGACCCATCAGACACAGCCTACGGCATGACGTAACGTCCGGGTGAAAGGTCTTTAGCCGATTCTTCACCAGTTGACGCCAATCTCTGCGATACTGCGAATGAATCTCCTGCTGAAACGTAGCCTGTGCGTATATGGATCGAGGAGTCTGACGATGAAAATTGCGATTATCGGTGCTGGCGGCTATGTGTTTCCGTTGCGACTGACTGGCGATGTGCTGAGCTTCCCGGAGCTGCGTGATTGCACGATTAGTCTGATGGATATCTACCTCGACCGGGCGGAGCGCACCGCGGCGGCGGCTCGGGAACTGGTGGATCACTACGGGTTCGCCACGCAAATCGAAGCCACCGACGATCGACGCGCTGCCCTTGATGGCGCCGACTTCGTGATCATCACCTTCTACATCGGCGATGACGAGACCCGGCGAATCGATAAGGAGATCCCGCTCAAATACGGGATCGATCAGACGGTGGGCGACACAATCGGCCCCGGTGGCGTATTCAGTTTCATGCGAGCTGCGCCGGTCTATGAGTCGATCGTAGAAGACATTATGGATGTCTGTCCCGATGCGCAGGTGATCAACTACGCCAACCCGATGGCGATGAATTGCTGGTTCATGAGTGAGCTGGGTGTCACGCCGGTTGGTCTCTGTCACAGCGTTCAGAACACGTCGCACATGCTGGCTGGGCAGATCGATGTCCCCTACGAGGATATCCACTTCACCGTGGCCGGTATCAATCATCAGGCCTGGTTCCTCGATTTCCGACGGGGAAACGAAGATCTCTACCCACGCATCCGGCAGGTCATGGGGGAGCGATTCGGTCAGGCGCATCGCGTGAGGAATCTGGCTCCGGACTCCGGAGACCACAGCGTGCAGCAGGGCTCCACGACCTACGAGGGCGCGCAGGAGCGGGTTCGGACCTCGATCATGGAAGCGTTCGGCTATTTCCATACCGAATCGAGCCATCACGCCTCGGAGTACATGCCGTACTTCCGGAAGAACCCGGACATGGTGCACGAGTACATTCCGGAGCGCTGGCCGCGACCGCACGGTGAACGAGACGTCGCCGGGCGGACCCGGGAACTGCTGGCCCAGTTCAAAGAGGAGCTTAAGCCTTCCAGCGAGTATGGGGCCTTCATCATGCACAGTATGGTGACCGATCAGCCCCGGGTCATCTACGGTAACGTGCCGAACACTGGCCTCATCCCGAACTTGCCTGATCGGTGCACGGTCGAGGTTGCCTGCCTGGTCGATCGCAACGGCATCCAGCCTACCGCTCCCGGGCCGCTTCCCCCACAATGTGCCGCGGTCAACCGGACGAGTGTCAACGTGCAGGATCTGGCTGTTCAGGCTGCGCTCACTGGTGATCGGGAGCACATCTACCACGCGATCGCACTCGATCCACTGACGAGCGCGATGCTGACGCTGGAGCAGATCCGCCAGATGGTAGATGAGATGATCGAGGCGGAACGGGAGTGGTTGGCGATCTAGACTGGCCTCTTGGAGTCGACAATCTGGCTCAGGCTTCAGTTCCGACCAGGAGGGCTTCGAAAACTGCTTCATCGAGGGTCATTGCCTGGCCGTGACGCCGGGCGCTGGCGATTTCTTCGAGTGCCTCGGACTCATGCAACAATCGCCGGGCATCCTGGTAGCTCGTGGCAGTAAATGGAGCTGGACCTGCGCCGGTCTGGATCCAGCCTTCCTCAACGAAGCCGGAGAGCCGTGCTGCTCGTTCTGTCTCGCCCAGATACGCCGCCAGCGCCACGATCTCGGCGATGAAGTTTGCGGCAAACCATATGGCTCCCAGTCGTTGGTATCTGGCGAGGCTTGACCGGAAGAGCTCAAGGGCCGGTTCATACTTGCCTTCCATGCGGGTCACGACGCCCAGGAGGGCGCTCAGTGCGGCCATCCCGAACTCGTCATCGATCGATGCCCATGCCTCGTGGCTGGTTTCGAGATGGGGGCGGGCCGATTCCGGTTCTCCAGCGATAAATCGGGCGATTCCCAGCAGTTGAAAACACCATGCGACCAGCCACGTATCCTCGATTCGTCTGGCGATCTGCAGGCTCTCATTGGCGTACCGGGTTGCCTCGTCTGGAGCCTGCTCAAAATAGGCGATACGGCCGAGCAGGTGGAGCAGCCACGCGGTATACCAGTCGTCTCCTGATTCGCGGGCAATCTGCAACGCGTCCTGTGCATAGTCCACAGCGACGTCGGAATCATGGTGCATGTGTGCGGTCCAGACGAGCCCGGATAGTGCTCGCATTCGCGACGGAGAGCGGGTAGACGTTGATTCCAGCGAGCGACTGATCAACGTGCGAGCTTCGGAGATATCGCCGCGAACGCGTAGCCAGTACCACGAGACTGCGCCGCAAAGATCGAGTCCGAGTTCGGGATCATGTGCGTGCGCCCAGTCAAGAGCAAGGCGAATGTTCGGCATGTCACGTTCGATTGCCGCCATGGCTTCAACGGGATCCGGTCCCAGGAGCTCCGGGACGAGACGACTGGCATGATCCCGGCAGTACCGGGCCTGTGACGACCGGACGTGGTCGTGCTCTCCGGATTTGCGAAGTTCCTCGAGTGCGAACTGGCGAATCGTCTCCAGCATCCGAAATCGGGAATCCTCCTCAGCACTATCAATGCGCTGGATCAGATTGCTGTCCCGGAGCGAAGTGAGACCGTCGACGATATCGACGTTCGTCTGGCATACGGCGATCGCGGCCTCGAGCGTCCAGCCCCCGACAAAAACCGAGAGTTGACGTAACATTCGCTGTTCTTCGGAATCAAGCAGTTGGTAACTCCAGGAGATGGCGTCGCGCATCGTCCGGTGTCGGTTCGGGACATCCTTGAACCCACCCGACAACAGGTGCTGACGCTCCTTCAATCGGGGGAGTATCTCGCCTGGCGACATAATCCTGACTCGGGCGGCGGCAAGCTCAACGGCAAGTGGGAGACCGTCTACCTGCCGGCATATCTCGATCACATCGTTGCGGTTTGCTGAGGTGAGTTCAAACGCCGGGTCAGCCTGACGCGCACGCTCCTCGAAGATTCTGACCACGGGAAAGTCGGCCAACTGGTCGATTTCGGACGGATCCGGAACCGCAAGTGTGCTGATCGGGAACTCATGCTCCGCCTGAAGCTGAAGTCTTGCCCTGCTGGTGACAACTACCGTCGCGCTGATATCTCGATTGACCAGCCAGGCGATCTCCGGTGCTGCTGGCAGGAGATGCTCGAAGTTGTCGAGAATGAGCAAGACTGATCGTCGTCGCAGGTGGTTCGAGACTCTCTCGATCAGTGTGGTTCGGTTCGTCCCGCGGACCTGAAGTTCCTCGGCAATCGCTGGGAGAACAGATTCAGGGTGCAGAAGCGGTGCCAGGTCGACGAATCGGGCGCCGTCCTGAAATTGAGATGCGATCCGTCGAGCAGCTTCAACGGCTATCCGCGTTTTTCCGACCCCACCTGGTCCGGTCAGGTTCACCAGTTTGATGTCCGGTTCCCGGAGCAATCCGATGAGTTCATTGACCGATTCATCCCGACCAATCAGGTGGTTCGGAATGTCCGGCAGTGTTGAGACATCGCCTGCGGTCGGCTGAGGCAACGGCGTTGTAGCCTGACGCAGATTCAGCCACTCTTGTGCTTCATCCGGCGTGAGCTCCAGCGCCTCTGCAAGAAGCCGCACGGTATCAACGTGCGGTCGTTCGACTACCCTGCGCTCGATGTCGGTGATTGCCCGGATGCTGATGCCGGATCGCTCAGCGAGCTGTTCCTGGGTAAGGCCAGTCTCGCGTCGTTTTCGACGCAGTTCGTCACCAAACGGCGATCGGGAGGTCATCATTTCCTCGCTGAATTTTCGCACAGCGTAAAGAGTGTCTTTGATTTTAGCAGAGCGCAGACATGACTGGCGGTTGCCGGATAACTGCCAGCGGAACTGCCAATTCTGCCTTCAACTGCGCAACGCCAGCTACTAGGTTTGAGGCATCAACCTATGTTGATCGACATTCAGGGATCGATGAAAGGAGTCTTGAACCATGACCGTGGATCTCCAGACGATCAAACAGGCCCAGCAACAGGCATGGCCGACCGGAGACTATCAGCGGGTAATCAATTGCCTGAACCTTGTGGCGATGAGTGAGCATCTTTGCAATGTCATTCCAGTGTTGCCGCATCATCGCGTGCTGGATATCGCGACAGGAACTGGCAATACCGCGCTGGCCGCGAAACGGCGCGGGTTTCCCCATGTGACAGGAATCGATTACGCACCTGATTTGCTGGACGTCGCGAGGTCTCGGGCCAGTGCCGAGCAACTCGATGTCACTCTGGAGGAGGCTGATGCGGAAGATCTGCCGTTTCCGGAGGATTCCTTTGACGTCGTGCTATCGACGTGCGGCGTGATCTTCGCTCCGAACCAGCAGAGAGCGGCCAGTGAGATGGTTCGCGTCTGTCGCCGGGGTGGCCGGATCGGCTTCACGGCCTGGGCACCGGATGGAGATATCGCCCAGTTCAACAAGACGATTGCGGCGTATGTGCCTCCGCCAACTGACGCTCCGTCCCCGATGAAGTGGGGGACCAGCGACGGTGTCCGGGAACTGCTCGGTGATGCGGTTGATCTGGAGTTCAACGAGCGTGAGCTTAACTTTCCGATTCGTTCTTCCGAGTACTTTGTCGACCTCATGCTGGCGAACTTCGGACCGGCGATAGCGGCTGCCAACCGGCTGGATGAGACAGCCCGACGGGAGCTCAGACAGGATCTGATCGATGTCTTCGATACCCGGGGAAGCCTGCTGGATGGGGCGATGGTAGTACCTGGCAAGCATCTGGAAGTCGTCGGGACCGTCCGCTGAATTCAATGGGAGGAGTCGAATTGCGCGTTGATGAAATCGATCGAGACAGCGTCGATCACGTCCTGACAACAACACGCGCCGTCCGTCAGCGCCTCGATCTGGAGCGGGATGTCCCGCTCCAGATCGTACAGGAGTGCCTGGAGATCGCGTTACAGGCGCCGACCGGATTCAACCTGCAGAATTGGCGCTGGCTTGTCGTCACCGACCCGGAAAAGCGAGCGGCAATTGCCGAGGTCTACCGACGGATGCTGGTTCCGTTCCTCGAAGTGATGGAGCAGGAGTCAGGGGACGTGGACCCCACCACCCAGCGTGTTGCCAGATCGAGCTGGTATCTGGCCGAACATCTGCATGAGGTGCCGGTCCACGTGATCCCCTGCACCGTTTTGCAGGTAAACGACGATTACAGCATGTTTCGACAACTTGGCTTTGACACCGACCTGACAAACATGGCCGCCTCGGGTGTGTTCGGAGAGGTCTGGTCTGCCGGGTGGAGCTTCATGCTGGCCTTGAGAAGCCGGGGCCTCGGTTCGTCGATGACAACGATTCATCTGGGTGGTGAATCGGAGGTAGCCGACCTCCTGGGCATTCCGGAGGGTGTCTCGCAGGCAGGACTGATTCCGGTTGGCTGGTTCACGGGAGACGATTTCAAGCCGGCGAACCGGCATCCGCTTCACGAGGTTGCGTTCTACGAGCATTGGGGGAACACCGAACCAGCCCGATAGGTGCTCTGGTGTCTATCATCGGAGTTCCTTACGGATTCGGAAGCAACCCTGCTCAGCGTGACCATCCCACCCCGGTATGATCTGCCATAATCTATGCCAGTCACAACGATAGGCAGGATCAGCCGTGAGTCAGAGGGAACCACCACCACAATTCGTGGCGTCCCTTGAAGCCGGGCACCAGGCACTCTCAGCCGGCCGGTGGCACGATGCACGGTCGGGGTTTCAGGACGCACTCGATGTAACGGAGACCGGTGAAGCGCACGAGGGCCTCGCCAACGCGGCATGGTGGCTCGATGAGGTCGATGTCCTCTTCACCAGTCGCGAGCGCGCCTTCGTGCTGTATCGAGATGCTGATGATCAGCACGGTGCTGCCCGGATGGCGACCTGGATGGCGCTGGATCACTACATCTTTCGGCGGGCACCGGCCATTGCCAACGGCTGGTTACAACGAGCGCAGCGAATTCTCGACAGCATCGAGAAGCCGGCGGTGGAGCATGCCCTTCTGGCGTTTGCCCGCGGCCATATCGCGCTGGAAAACATCGATATCGAGGGTGTCCAGGAGCATGCCCGGGAATCGATGAACCTTGCTCGGGAAGTCGGAGCCTTCGACCTGGAGATGCTCGCTCTGTCGCTGCTCGGTCTGGGAACGGTGAGTTCGGGGGATGTCGACCGGGGCATGGCAATGCTCGACGAGGCTGCAAGTGCGGCAACTAGCGGGGAGATCAGCGACCCGGACGTGGTCGTCACCTCGTGCTGCTACCTCTTCTATGCCTGTGAACGTGTGCAGGATTTCAGCCGCGCCGCAGAATGGTGTCAGGTGCTGATCGACCTCTGCGAACGCTGGGACTATCGGTCGATGGTTTCGGTTTGCCGGGGACACTACGCCAGCATTCTGATCTGGCAGGGTGAGTGGTCTCAGGCCGAGCGCGAGTTGCTTTCAGCGACGGAGGAACTTCTCGCCACGCGTGCCGGTTGGGCTCCCGAAGGGCTGCTGCGCCTGGCCGATCTGCGGCGTCTTCAGGGGAAGATCGAAGTGGCAGAGGATCTCTACTCCCGCGTTCACGATCATCCGTATTCACTTCTGGGCCGGGCGGCGATCGCGTTCGATAAGGGCGACCTGACCGGTGCCAGAGATCTCATCGATCGATTTCTCCGGCGATTGCCTGAGCGGGCGGTGACGGATCGCCTGTCAGCGCTGGATCTCCGGCTCCAGATCGCCCTGCAGCTCAACAACGAGGCAGACGTGGACGCGGCGCTTGAGGCCCTGACCAGCACCGCAGAACTGATATCGACTGGGCCGGTTCGGGCGACGGCTATCCGGGCCCGCGGACGGGTTGCCGCGAACCGCAGAGAGCACGAGGAGGTACGGACTTGCTTCGAAGACGCGATCGACCTGTTCGTATCCAGCAATGCACTATTCGAAGCGGCACGCACCCGGCTCGAGCTTGCCGAGGCACTGGCGGACGGGGATCGGAACCGTGTTGCCTCAGCCGAGTGTCGCAGCGCCATCGAGTTGTTCGAGCGTATCGGAGCCAGTCCGGATCGTGAACGGGCGATTGCGCTGTTGCAACAGACTGCTCAGGAGGATGAGATTGCCCCCCTGGAAACGATCGTCTATCCCGGGCTGTCCCGCCGGGAGTCTGAGATCCTCCGGTTGATTTCGATCGGATACACAAACCCGGAAATCGCCGATGAGCTCTATCTCAGTGTTCGGACTGTAGAACGCCACGTGTCCTCGATCTATCAGAAACTTGGCGCTGAGGGCCAGGCGGCTCGGGCCATCGTGACGGCCTACGCGCTCGAGCATTCCTCTTCGAAGAATTCCCAGTCCAGCTAAGCCAGACAACCATTCCGGAATTGCGTGTCCCCTGTCGAACATCTACGTGCCGGCACGCATTACATGCGCCTGCTGCCTTCCTAGACTGAGTTCAGATCGTTGACGTCATATCCGAAAGGGGAACGATATGTCCAGCAGTGCACAGCTAAATCAGTGGCAGGTCGAAGGGGATACTCCCGAAGCGTATGAGCGCTACCTGGTGCCAGCGCTGTTCCAGGAAGCAGCGGAAAAGCTGATCCAGCACGCCGCGATTCAACCTGGGGAACGGGTACTCGATCTCGGATGCGGAACCGGTATCGTTGCTCGTGTCGCCGCCGAACACCTCGGCAATGGCGAGAATGTGACCGGTGTCGATATCAACCCGGGAATGCTCGACGTCGCCCGGAGCGTATCCGCTGAGACTCATCCCGGGATCGAGTGGCAGCAAGGGAGCGCTGAAGATCTCCCGCTGGCCCGAAGCTCGTTCGACGTTGTCCTCTCCCAGCAAGCGTTCCAGTTTCTCGAGAATCGGGAGACGGCGCTGAAAGAGATTCATCGGGTGCTGCGGCCAGGCGGACGACTGGTGTTCAGCGTTTTCCGTTCGATCGAGCACAACTACACATATCGGCCACTGATCGAGGCGTTTCGGCGCCACGGCGGGGATAACCTCGGCACGATGATGAACTCCCCGTTCCAGGAGTGGACCCGTGAGGGTCTGCGGGAGATGGTGACTGAGGCTGGCTTTACGCAGGCTGACATCACGATTTCGCTGGTGACGGCCCGGTTCCCAACGGTCCCCGACTACATCCAGCAGGAGCTCTCCAGCTCTCCGATGAGTGAACTGGTATCCACCATGGAGGACGATGTTCGCCAGGCGATCGCGCGCGACACCAGCGCCGGTCTGAGTGACTACATCGATGATCGCGGAGTGATGCACCCGTTACAGACGTACCTGGTATCGGCCCGGGCCTAGCCTGCAGTCTCGAGCAATCCCGGTATCTCATCCAGCGATCTGGCAACTCTGGCTCCGGCCGCTTCCAGCGCAGCTCGTTTACTGCTGGGGCGGCCGGAGTCGCCTTCGATGATTGCCGCAGCGTGGCCGAACGCGGTTCCTGCCGGCAGGCTTTCGGTGAACTCTCCAGCGATCAGTGTCACCATTGGCTTGCTGAACTCCCCGGAACTGATTCGATGGGCGACATCTTCCTCGAATCTGGTTCCGGGCTCACCGAATAGCACCACCGCGTCCGTGTCTGAATCTGACTGAAACTCGGCCAAGAGCGTTGCCGGGGTGCTGCCGATCAACGCATCGCCACCGACGGAGATCGCCGCGCTTACGCCGAGTCCAGCCTGCCGGAGCGTCAGCCCGATCTCAGAGGTCATTCCCCCACTTCGTGAGATTACCCCTATCCGGCCGGGTACAAAGGCGCGTTCCGGATTCTCTCCACCGATCGCGCCGATCTTGACGCCATCAGCCGGTCGTATGACTCCTACCGAATTCGGCCCGATAATCACCGTCTCGTGCTGATCGGCCAGTTCCAGCATCCGCATGACATCGTGTTGCGGAATGCCTTCGGTAGCAATCACGATGAGCGGAATCCCGCCAGCGATCGCCTCGGAGACCGCATCCAGCGTGGCCGCCGGCGGAACCGAAACCAGCGATGCAGATGGCTGTGTTGCGGTGACGGCCTGCCTGATGGTGTCGAACACGGGAACGCCTTCGACGTCCTGACCGCCACGACCGGGAGTGACACCGCTAACAACGCTCGTGCCGTAATCGAGCATATGTCGGGTCACCATGCGGGCTTCGCGACCGGTGATGCCCTGTACCAGGAGTCGGGTGGAGCGCTCGATCAATCGGGTCATCGTGAGCCTCCCTCCTGGATAGCATCGACCATTTGCTGAGCCGCACTGGCGAGAGTGGTCTCCTCACCGAAATACGTCACTCCGGCCCCCTCGAAAATGTCTTTCCCCTCAACATCGTGCAACCCTGCCTCCCGGGCGATAACCGGAAATGAGGCCGGATCCCGGCCAGCCTGACGGATTCCCTGCACAACACCCCGGGCGATGACATCGATCTGTGTGTTGTTGGTGATGTTGTGCGCCACGAACAGGCCTTCGACGCCCGGTTTGCTGAGCACCACACTGGTCATTCCGGCGACCTTTGCCTCGGTCGGGTTGCCGCCGATCTCGGCGTAGTTGGCAGGGTGTCCACCGGCCTGCACCAGGTGATCGTAGAGCAGCAGGCTGGCTCCACCACCTCCACAGAGAAATCCGATATTGCCGCCGTCCAGCTCAAGATAGCGCGCTGATCCGCGATACGGGTCTTTCTCGTGGACGCGCTGGGCCCGGGTTTCGAGTTCGGTCATCGGTCGCCATGAGCGATCTGTGCCAGGAACAGTGAATCGGTCCAGTTCCGGATGACGGAAATTTGCCGAGTCATCCACCGAAAGCACCGCATCGCCGGCAATGACGGTGTCGTCTGGCGTGACAAAGAGCGGGTTGATCTCGATCAGGCGGAGGTCATGCTGCAGGAAGAGGTTCCACAGCCGGTTGGTCAACCGCCCCAGAAGCGGGATCACCGGTCCGGTCAATCCGGCTGCAACCCAGAGCTCCCGTGCCCGGAACTCGGGCAAGCCCTCGGACATCGAAAACGTCTGGCTGACGATCTCCTCGGGACGTTCGCGAGCGATGTCTTCGATGCTGACACCCCCGCTGGCGCTGATGACGATCCGGGGTCGTCGTTCGTCCCGGTCGATGATGATCGAGATATAGAGCTCCGAGGCGATCTCGATCCGCTCTTCCACCAGCACGGTGTCGATCATGTACGCGCTGATATACCGGCCGATGAGATCTCTGGCTGCCTGCGAAGCGCTGCGGGAGTCCTCGGCAAACTGAATTGCGCCAGCCTCTCCCCGCTTGCCGACCGGTACCAGCGCCTTGATGACGACCGGTCCGTTCATGCCCTCGGCGATGGTGGCTGCCTGATCGGCCGAGACCGCCGGGTAGCCTTCGGGAACCGGAATCCCGGCATTGGCAAACATCTGTTTGGCGTGGTGCTCCAGAATTCGGGCCATAGCAGCAGGTCCTTTCCCTCGATCGGTGTGAACAGTCAGAATCGGCCAATTTGCGCGATTCGTCAAGCGACAGGTGTTGCTCCGGGCTGCGATAGACTTGCCACCATGAACAACGATGATGCTCTGACAAGGACGATCCACGAAGCTGAACCGGCCACGCTGAGCGGGCTGGCTGATGAACTCTCCCAATCGAGCGATGACACCTTCGCATCGCTGAAACCGGCGCTGGACGATGCCCGGGTTCGTCGCTGGGTTCGTGAGTACCTGCTCGATCGGCTGGAACCTGATCAGCGAACTGCCCTGGCGGAAAAGCTTCTGGAATGGGCGGAGGATCTGGATCCAGCGCGTCGCGATCGATCGACGGCGAAACTCGTTGAAGCGCTCACTGACGAGCAACTGTTTCGTTCGCTGACGATGCTGGCTGGAAGCAACGCGGCTGGATCGCTCTGGGAACGGCTCTCGATCGCTGGTGAAGATGCCGTCCAGATCGCTGCCGAGCAGGTGCTGTCCGCCGGTGATGCTGGCGCCAGGGAGACGACGCTGCATTTGCTGGTTCTCGATCCCTTTGGACCGGAGTATCTCTCGCATGAGCAGCAGGATGCGCTGCTGGTTCGGGCGATGGATGACCCGGACCCGGAGCTTCGCGGTCTTGCGGCTGAGGTTATCGCCGCAGAGCTCCCGGATTTGCTGCTCGATCGATGGGACAGTGCCCCAGTCGATGATGGGGAACGGGTCCGGATGGCTTTCTGGCGCGCGGCGCTGGCGCATCGACCTGATTCAGCCGTCGAAGCAGCAACCGAACTGGTGCTTGGTCCGCAGAATCCTCATGCAGCCCGCCGGACCGCTCTCCTGGCACTCGGCGAGAACGTGTCGACACGAGATGTCTCCCCGGTTTTGCAAGTGATGCTGAGAAGCGATGATGAGACGCTGGCTGAAGATGCGGCGCAGTTGATGTGGCGTCACCATCGGACGCCGGAGATCGCCAATGCCGCAGCTGAGAGTCAGTTCGATGATGTTCGGGAGCGCGCCAACCGATTGCTGCACCCGGAGATGGGTTCCCCGGCAGCTGGTGGTTCTCGACCGGGAGATCCGAC
>REEK01000141.1 GCA_007695115.1 Sphaerobacteraceae bacterium | reverse complement strand
GCAGGAATTGCGCGACAATAGACAGTTAGATGTTGCGTCCAACCAATTCACGAAGGGATGAGTGACGCTATGACGGTGACGAAGACCTATAACACGACGGATCTGGTCAATAAAGATAAAGCACATATGTTGCATCCGGTCTCGAACCTGGCGCAACTGCGCGAGCACGGACCGCTGGTGATGTGCAAGGGTGAGGATGTCTTTCTCTGGGACACCGATGGCAAGAAGTACATCGATGCCTTTGCCGGTCTCTGGAACATCAACGTCGGCCACGGCCGGGCAGAACTGGCTGATGCCGCAGCCGAGCAGATGCGGGAAGTGGCTTTCGTGCCGAACTTCTTCGGCCTGAACTCCCCGCCAACTATCGAGCTCTCGGCGAAACTGGCCGAGATGATGCCGGGACACCTCAACCACTTCCAGTTCACCTCGGGTGGCGCGGAATCGAACGAGACCGCCATCAAGATGGCCCGCTACTACTGGTCGGTGCAGGGCAAATCGGACAAAGTCAAGGTCCTCTCCCGCCTGATGGGCTATCACGGGATCGCCATGGGAGCCCTCGCGGCCACCGGTATCCCGGGCTACTGGGAGCACTTCGGTCCACGGGCTGAAGGATTCCTTCACCTGACCCCGCCGTACGACTACCGCCACGGCGCGGACATGACCGAAGAGCAGTTCGTCGATAAGCTGGTCGCCGAGCTCGAAGAGACGATCAAGACCGAAGGTGCCGATACGATCGCCGCATTCATCGGTGAGCCGGTCCAGGGTGCTGGTGGACTGGTTGTCCCGCCACAGAGCTACTGGCAGCGCGTGTCCGAGGTGCTGAAGAAGCACGACATTCTGATGATCCATGATGAGGTCATCACCGGCTTCGGTCGCACCGGCACCATGTTCGGCATGCAGCAGTACGGTGTCACACCGGACATTGCCTCATTCGCCAAGGGCATCACCTCCGGATACATTCCGCTGGGTGGAGTTGCCGTCAGTGATGAGATCTTCAATGTCATGTCCGGCATCGACAAGCCGTTCATGCACGGGTTCACCTATTCTGGTCACCCGGTTGCCACGGCCGTCGCCCTGCGCAACATCAAGATCATCGAAGATGAGAACCTGCCGGCCAACGCCGGAATCCAGGGCGAGTACATGCTTAACGAGCTCAAGAAGCTCTACGACAAGCCATATGTCGGCAATGTTCGCGGCAAGGGTCTGATGATGCTGGTCGAGTACGTCAGCGACAAAGCGACCAAGGCCAAGTTCGATCCGGCCCAGAAGGTCGGTCCGAAGCTGGAGGCCACCACTCGTAAGCGCGGCATTATCGTCCGGGCCACCCCGGACGGAGTCGCCATGGCTCCACCACTGACGATCCAGAAGCCGGAAGTCGATACCGTCGTCTCCGCCCTGGCCGATGCCATGGACGAGGTCTTCGGAGGACTGTAGAGCCGCACCGGGACCTGAATTCAAACGAACGAGAAGAAGCCCGGGGCATGTGCCCCGGGCTTCCTAATGTAGCCACCATTAGATGTCTTCGTGGCTAGTTCCAGCCTCGCTGGGTCAACTCATCTGCGCCCAGCCGACCGAGCAATACCCGATGCTCCTCCGGATTGTCCGGATGATATTCGAACCTCGCCCGTTCGAAGTACTGAACGGTCAGGCCACTGTCGGGATCAACGAACTCTTCACTGATCGGATAGCCGAACAGCGCCAGGGACTCCCGGAACGACACACCCGGATCACCGAAGTCGAGACCATGGGCTTCCCAGTAATCGCGGAAATCCCCGCACATCTGATGACTGGTTACTGCAAAGTAGGTGCAATCGTCGTTGTCGGCCTCGGCGATCGGTTCAAACGGCTCGGTATCGAGCAAGCCACGCTGACTTGCATCCTGAACGCCCAGACGGCCGAGCTGAGTTTCGTACGGCGTGCCAGCATTCTCCGGGTGATACTCGAACCGCTGACGCTCGAAATACTGGACCGTGCGAAACTCACCGAGATCCAGGTTCATTTCGTCGTACTCGATCGTCAACGGGAACCCGAAGACCGGTAGACCGCCGCTCTGCTCCCAGAAGTTCTTGAAACCGTAAGAGAGATAGTGACCGGTTTCGGAGAAGTAGAACCAGTTCGGATCGGTCGCGCCCGGATCCGGTTGGCGAGCGGTCGGGATCAGGTCCGAGATCGGCGCAGCGTGCGCATTGAGTTCCTCCGGCGGCATGAAACCGCGAGACCAGACGAGGTAGTCACCACCGGTGTTCCCCAGTACATTGCGTCCTTCATCCTGATAGATCACGAACCGGCTGTCGGAGAGCATGTCGTATCCCCGGAGATCCACGCGCTCTTCCTGTGTTTCGGCAATATGGCCTGTATCGCTCCAGAAAACGTACCGCCCATCGGTTGTCGGCGACATCGCGTTCGAAGCGAGATAGAACGAATCACCCGAATCGATATCGATAGCAAAGAGATCCTCGTTGGCCGCATAGACACCCGTTGATCCATGCAGATCGAAGCCCGCGAGGTGGGCGCCCGGGGCGTCATCCTCGACGAGTACCTCCAGATCGGTACCGTCGACGTGAGCCTTGAAGAGCTGCCATCCGGCGCCGCCGTCAGTATCACCCTCCGCTTCGTCTGCCTGGCCGAAGAGGACCGTATCGCCGTCGATCTCCGGACGGCCGGACAGCGCGTACTCGAGATCGGCGAGATGCACCGGATCGTCCATCGTGGAGAGATTCCGGCTCCATATCGAGAAACCGTCATCGAACCGCACCCAGACGACATGATCGCCCGAGATCGCCGGCAACGAGTCTTGCGAACCCGTCGAGACAGCAAACTGCTCGTCGGAGTCGATGTTCATCGCCCGAATCTCGTCATCTTCGGACCAGACGACTAGCGAGCCATCGACATCCGGCGTTGTCTGATGAGCCTCACCGGTGGCAATCGCGAACTCCTCGCGATCCGGCAAGGTCGCGGCGTAGACATCTGAGGTATACGGGATGCCCTCGCGACTATCCGCCCAGACAACGGTCTGCCCATCAGTACGTGGAGAGCCCTGTGGTCCGGTCCCCGGGGAGATGTACGTGTCTTCGTGAATCGCGCCGACTGATGAGAACATGGGCACCAGCAGTGCCATCACCAGTACCGAGCTGGCGATGATCCGTTTACGCGACAAACCCATATCGCTACCTCCGTTTCTCAGGTGAGCCTGCGTGCTCAACGAAAAGCGTTTGCCGGGGTATCGCGGGGTTGCCTGAAGCAACGCATTCTCGGCGACCAGAGTCCCGGCGTCGCAGGCGTTATCAAATTTCCGTCGCATCCTTAGTGTGCAGATATTATAGCAGCCGTGGCCCGAATAAGTTGGCGTGCGACACTTGATGAGCAATCTCTATGTTTGCTTTGTTTCAGCATATGTTCGTGTTCGGTACCTGAGAGTAGAACCCGAGTCGACTTGCTCCGTGAAACCGGGTGGTGGGTAGCGGTGGTCGCGTTGATCTGTCAGAGCACTATGCCGAACCCCGGATTGACGGCAGTTGACGGGGTTCTTATACTGATAAGTAACTGAATAGCCTTCGGGGCAGGGTGAGACGTGCGAGCGTCAATTCCCGACCGGCGGTGAAAGCCCGCGAGCAGTCCTGTTTTCAGGATTGCTGAACTGGTGAAATTCCAGTGCCGACGGTACAGTCCGGATGGGAGAAGGTATGTGCGCAACGATTTTCTTTGTCGTTGTAGCCTGATTGTCATTGCGTATGGCAACCCCGAGGGTATCGACCCTCGGGGTTTTTTGTTGGTTTTCTTCTGACTGGCAGCGGGTGAATCGGGATGACTGAACTGGTGACGTTTCTTTCGAGTCAGGCAAAACAGATCACGGATCCGGCCGATCACACCTGGATGAGCCGGGCGCTCGATCTCTCGAGCCAGGCGATCGGACGAGTCAGTCCGAACCCGGGTGTCGGAGCGGTGATCATCAAGGACGGCCAGATCGTCGGCCAGGGTCACACCGAGCCACCCGGACAGCGCCATGCCGAGGTCGTTGCGCTGGATCAGGCCGGCGAACGTGCCTCTGGCGCAACGATGTACGTCACGCTCGAACCGTGTTCCCACCACGGGCGGACTCCACCGTGCCTCAACGCCATTCTCGATGCCGGGATCGCCCGGGTGGTGATCGCGGTGAAAGATCCAAACCCGCTGGTCAACGGCCGAAGCATCGCTGCTCTGCAGGAAGCCGGGGTGGAGGTCGAAGTCGGCACGGGCGCCAGCGAGGCTATCCGGATCAATGCCGGGTTCTTCCGACGTCTGCAGACCGGTCGCCCGGAGATCCATGCCAAATACGCGATGTCGCTGGATGGAAAGATTGCCACTCACACCGGGCACGCCCGCTGGATCACTGGTCCGGAAGCCCGGGAGCAGGCCCACCTGATTCGGGACCGCTCCGACGCGATTCTGGTTGGTATCGGGACCGTGCTGGCCGATGATCCGATGCTGACGACCCGGATCGA
>REEK01000020.1 GCA_007695115.1 Sphaerobacteraceae bacterium | reverse complement strand
CTCGCTGCCGGCTCCGGATACTGCTCGAAGACACCCAGTCGGTCCATCAGGTCCACCCATGCCGGCACCCCTTCGCGTAGAATCGCGATGTCGTCGGCAATCGAGGTTTTGTACCTGGAGTTTGGCGGATAGGGGTCTCCCCCGTAGGAAATCAGAGACTGCACCCGCTCAGGTTCTCGTGCTGCAAGGTGAAAGCCGGTCATGGCGCCAAGTGAGTAGCCGAAGAGATGAAAGTGGTCGATTCCGAGACTATCCACGACCGCCATCACGTCGTCGGCCTGCTGGGCCATGGTATATGCCGAGACTGCGTGTGGCTTGTCACTCTGACCATGACCACGGGCGTCAATCAGGATCAGTTGAAAGTGATCCTTCAGACCGTCGATGTAGCCCAGATCCTGCCAGGACTCCCATGAATGTGTCGTACCGTGCAGCAGGACGAGTGGTGTCCCCTGTCCCATCGTTGTCGAGAAGATTCTTGCGCCATCGCTGCTCGTGGCAAAAGGCATGGGGACTCCATTCACACCGAAGGTCTCGGGAAATACCGTTGCGAGCAGTCAGACCACTATGCCAGATGGTTCAAGTGCGAACGATTCCACCGGCGGCGGGGATATCGATTTGCGCGAATCGACCGGAGAAAGCGGCTGGGGTTAGTGAACCTGGCAAGACTCGGGTGCGTTGATCCTGAGAGCCTATCCGGATCAAGATAGACGCAACAACGCCGATTGGCACCCCGGCAGCAGACTGCCGAGGTGCCAATTTTCCGGTGACTAGTCGCTCATTCCCTGAGGTTCTTCGCCATATCGCCACATGTAGTAGTGCTGACCAACGTTCCCCGCTTCAACTTGCCAGCCGGGATCGTTGCCTGGCGTATAGGTGAGAACTCGTCGCTCGAACGCCTGTACCAGGACCCACTGCGGTACTTCATCGACGTCAACATACACCCAGTATGCTTCAGTGATCGGCAACCCAACAGCATAGAATGGGTTATCGAACAGGGGTTCATCAACGATCGCGCCGAATGGGCCATCCGGTGCAACGGGACCGCTGGCGTTCATGAAGTCCCAGAACACTGAGGCAACAACGTGGTCGGTCTCCGGTGCGTAGTGCGCAACGAGCACCTCGTAGGTGGCCAGCGCCTCTTCGTCACCGATTACCCCTTCATCATTGACCGTCTGGGTGATCGGGACCGCCGGAATCGTCGATCCAGGCGGAACTGAACGCACGTCCATCAGATCGCCGAACGTCGCATAAGTCGGTGCGCCCGCATCGGGATCACCGGCAATGTGCACATCAGCTGGATCAAACTGCTCATGGTGGTGGTCACCGAACTGCATCCGGCCTGTCATCAACTCTTTGGCGAGCAGGCCATTCGTTACATACCAGAGGTCATTCGGGTCTGCATTCGGATCGTTCACTTCCATGCGAGACTTGTCCCAGTACTGAACGGGCCGCATCTCGGCAGGATGCTCACGATACGATTCAGCGATAACCTCGGTCGCCGGTTCAGGGCCCCACATCCAGGTTCGGTCTGCGTCGCCCGTCTGAACTGGATAATCAGTCCGGTTCCAGGTATTCAGAAACGCCTCTTCGGCTTCGATTACTGCCATAGCGGGGATAACTGAGACGAGCAGCAGCACCACTGCCAGGATCAGCGCACCTCGCTTACGAGAACGGAGAAATCTCATCTCGAACTGAACCTTTCCTGTACCACTCGTTCCAAGATGCGTGTGACGCCCACCTTGTTCGAGGCTAGCACTGGCACAGTTACAGGCACCCTTGAGATCGATGGGGGTTCGTTACAAAGCCGTAAGAGATCCAGGATCACATTTGAGTGGGCATCTCTGGCGGCAGCGGCATTATGTCACCGTTGAAGACTCAGGTGCCGCGGCCTGATTTGCCCATCGGAACGCCACCAGAGGGTGGTTCGTCGGACACTTTGCGGGAACCATCCGGCTCAACGTAGACGCAATCGTTCTTCGCAAACACGGCACACATCCGTCTGCGATCTTCTTGCGATCGATAGGCGATGTGTTCGATCAACTCTTCCCTGGCTCGGTTGGTCAGGTAGCCATCAGCATACGCATCAGGGCAGTGAACGACGATAGTCCCGCGAGGAACCTCGGCATCGAGCTGATCCGTGAACACGACATTCCAGCGGATGTATACCGTCGGCATCGGCCGATGAATGACGTATGGAAATTCCCCAGAACTCATTGCGCTTCCCCTGATTGCAGCAATCTCCCTCTGGATCGATCAACAGAGCGCATCAATCCACGTTCTGGCCGACCAACGTCAGGTTGTGTTCGTCAAATCCGGGAGATTCAGTTCGACCGTCAACCCACCACCGGGAGTGTGCTGCGCCACGACTGATCCACCATGTGCTTCAACGATCTTTCGTGCGATATAGAGACCAATCCCTGAACCGGTCTTCCCCCGCTTAATAGCAGATGCAGCGCGGAATTGCCTGTCGAACAAGAGGTCCAGTTCATCCTCGGTAACTCCCTCTCCCCTGTCCTGAATCTGGATATACACCTGAGAAACTGATCCACAGCTATCTGACCAGATTCGAAGAGAGATTGGCCCGGCATCAGATGGGACATACTTTACGGCATTGTCCAGGATATTCCGGAGAACCTGCTCTATTCGTTGAGCATCGGCAATTATCGGCAAACTCACTGGAGCGTCAATCTCGATCTGGTGATCGACTGCAGCTGAAGAGACATCTCGCGCAATTTCCCGTGCTCGTTCAGCCAGATCGAACCTGCTGGTATCCATCGTGAAGTTTCCCGACTCAATCCTGGCTGTGTCCAGCAGGAGTTCGCTCAACCTCAACGTTCGGTGCACATCACTTACCAGGTCGTCTATGATCTTGCTCAGTCCATCAGCCTGATGCTGATGGATTCGGCGTTGCAGTAACTGCGCCCGAAACGAGAGAGCGGTCAGCGGCTGTCGAAGATCGTGGGTCGCGATGGAGATGAAATCCTCCAGGACGTGGAGGTGTGCTTCCCGTTCAGCGAGTCGATCTTCGGCTTCGAGTTCATAGGCAATGAGCTGCGCAAGCAACTCAAAAATCGTGAAGTCATCATCTGTCAGGCTGGCTGGATCGGAATCCAGCGCGCAGAGCGTGCCGAAAACCTTCCCGTCCTGCCGGTGAAGCGGTACAGCGATGTAACTCTCGATACCCAGAACGTGTAATCCCGGATGATCATGAAACCGCGGATCCTGACTGGCCTTGTTGATGAGAAGTGGTGCGACCGCACCAGTGACTTCTGCTCAGAAGGTGTCTTCTAGCTCGAGCTGATCACCAGCATGGAGATCGTAACCCGCTTCATCGAGGACCGCGCACGCGGTCCACTCTGTTTCGGTCACCCGGCCCACAAGCGCGGTCCTCATCCCAGTAGAACGACAGAGTACCTGCAGAATCATCTCAATCGCCGGGACTCGCTGGAAGGCTTCAACATCAGCATCGAGAAACTGCGCGTTTGTCATGGTCCTCCGAAACGTAGCCAACAAAGCTGAGAAAGTCGTGGTTCGTCACTCATGAGACATACCTGAACACGATATTGCCGTCCCGCAGGCTGAGTGTCCAGTTCCGGTTTGAACTCCAGCACCGTCTGAACCTGAATGACGGCTTCAACCCGCTCCCAAAAGTACACCATATCCCGCCCGTTCAGGCACATCGGAGTAGCTCATGTCGCTAATCTTGCAAGGCGGTGGGATAGCTGTCGATCGGGGCAGGCAAAGCAATGACCCCCGTCGGCAAACCGCCAGGCGGGGATCACAACGTGAGCGGGTGATGGGATTCGAACCCACGACAACCTGCTTGGGAAGCAGGGACTCTACCACTGAGTTACACCCGCATGTGCTTACTATTCGCATCTTCAGTATAGAGTGGATTCGTCGTCAGGGCAACGCTGACTGCCACACCAGATGTCGTGGTTCAGTGAACCTGCCTTCCAAGACCTTCTGTGATTATGTCAGGTTCCGTTTGAATCCCTGACGCCTGTGTTCTTCGTGGAGGAAATCAAAGAAACCTGAGCAAACATAGGCAGCCTGGCCTGCAGGCCGCCATATGTTCTCGTTGTTCATTCGGTGCATGCCCTCTGACGATGCCTCTGTAGAGGACGTGAAACGAGTGGCAGTGTCTGTGGCGGCGACCCGCTACGCTACTTGCTAAGGCGCCGGTAAAGTCCGAAAAGCAGGAAGGTCGGAGGCCACTGCCCGATGAACAGCGCCAGTTGGTCACGGCCAGCTATTTTTACGGCGAGAGACAGCAAAATCGAAACGAGTGCTGCCCAGTAGAAGGCCTCTTCTGGAACGTTCTCGGTAATGTACTTCGGGGTTTCGGCGACGTCGGACTTCGAAAAAGACATGTCCGTTCCTTCCAGCATGACGAAAATGTGAAATAGCTTGTCAAACAGTTGTCGCTACAACTATTCTCTTACCTTAGGTACGCACTTTGAATGCCAGAAACACTTGCAAGGACCGAACCTGTGATGCAGCCGAGCGTTTCAGTTCCCGCTGGTTCATAAGCT
>REEK01000114.1 GCA_007695115.1 Sphaerobacteraceae bacterium | reverse complement strand
AACCTCGCTCCAGGAGATGTTGGTGTCATTGGGCCGACAGCTTGGCGGACCATCAGATGTTACGTTGTACACTTGTCCGCTTGATCTGGCCAGACATGCGTAGTAAGTCTCTCCGGGCGTGCTCCCTATTGCCACATATACTGCGCCTAACGAGAAGGTGAGAGCCAGCACGAGCGCGATACCCAGCACTCTGTGTACACGGCGAAGCTCTGCGAACCGGTGCATCCTGTCATCCTTTCCCATCCTCAGCCCGGAAAGATGAGATCCGGTCCGAGCAAAAACAATACAGCGTCAGTCGGGTTTGCTCTTGCCCCCCTCCCCAACACATGATTGACCACATATCCTGCGGAGCGCGTTGGTTTCACCATAGCTGAATTAAACCTACAATAAGCTGTATATATGCAAAAGTCAATACATAAAAAACAGATATGTTCATAGACATTCCTGCAAGAAACCTGACCGACCGTAGCCAGCCGAGAGGAGTCGCTTCAACGCCTTATTCATCAGATCCGCGACCTTGAGCGAGATAGTGGCCAACTGGGATCAGGGTGGGATCACAGCAGAAGAGCTGCGATTAGCCGGCAAGAGGGTTAATCACCCTGTGATGTCGCGAGGGCATACAGAGCGATACAGAGCTCCCCTCGTGGCGGTCATCGTGGAAGTGGTGAAGATCCTCCAGAAGGGGGCAGGATCACCTTCGCGAAAGATGGGTTGCGTCTCTCAATTTTACTCGTTCCCGTTTTCGCTCAACGGTCGTTCCGGCGCGATTGGCAAACCTGAACTTACCAGGTCGGGATCGCTATCGATTGCGTTTCCGCGTCCGTACCCCGTCTTACTCACACTCGTCATCGTCTGAAATCGGATCGCCATGCGCTATGGTCGATGAATCCCGGGGATCGTCCACGATCAAACCCTCTCATGTAGATACAGAACAACATGGGTTGAATCTGTACAGTGACAGACATCGAAGCCCCTCTCGGAATGGTGATCTTCCGGAATCCGACGTCCGGGCTGGAATCAGTCCAATGACTTCAACGTTAGAACTCAAGAGGAAACCGTCCACCAGAGAGCGGTGGGCAGCGCAGAACAGACCAGGAGAGCACAGGCAATGAGCCGACTTGAACGATTCCGCACCAATAAGAACAAGTTCTTCAAGGAACACGAGAACTCCCCGCTGACGCCGGAGCAGAAGGAGCGATTCGTCCAGCTCGAGTACTTCCCGGAGGATGAATCGCTTCGCTTCGAAGTCACGCTGGACACTGAGGGAACCACCCAGGAACCGGTCATCATGGGCACCACTACCGGAGAGCCGAAAGAGTTCATCCCGGCCGGCTGGGCACATATGGAGATCGACGGTGAGCAGATCAAACTGATGGTCTTCAAGGAGCCAGGTCGTGGCCGCCTGTTCCTTCCATTCCGGGACGGAACTGCGGGAGACGAGACCTACGCCGTGGGGCGCTATCTCGATCCGCAGAGCAAGCCGGATGGCACCGTGATCATCGACTTCAACATGGCCTATAGCCCGTATTGCGCCTACAACGACAACTTCGCCTGCCCGATCCCACCGTTCCAGAACGTCACGAAAACGCCGATCAGGGCCGGTGAGAAGAGCTATCCGGATAAGGTGTGATGATGCAGCACTCCCATCCCGTGCGCTGATGGCGTACCATGCCTCGAGAAACAGATTCGAGGGAATGCCAGCAACACCACGTTGGAGGGTGAATGAACATCACGACGACCGCAGGAACACTCGCCGAGCAGCAAGCCGATGCGCTTCTGCTCGGCGTTTCCACTGACAATCAACTGGATGACGCCGGTAGCCAGCTCGATCAGGCGCTGGACGGTCAACTGGGAACAGCCCTCGCGAGTGTCGGATTCACCGGCAAACGCGGCGAAGTCTGCACATTGCCGAGTTTCGGGCGCATCCCCGCCGCGAGAATCGTTGTCACCGGCCTGGGTGAACCATCCAGCGTAACCGTCGACATCATCCGATCGGCGTGGGGCGAGGCTGCCCGGGCAGCCCGGAAAGCTGGCGCCAGAACGATCGCCTCTGCCGCTCCCTCATCGGCGTTTGGCAGTGCCGCGATTCGCGCTGCGGTCGAAGGGATCGAGCTCGGCCTCTATCGTCATACCGCCTATCGCAGCGATGCGAACGACCAGACTGACGTCGAGTCGGTCAGCTTCGTCGGGGTCGATGATACCGAGGCAATCGCCGCCGGGCGGAAACTCGCTCGTGGAGTCTCGATGGCCAGGAATCTGGTCAATGCTCCGGGGATGGATCTCTACCCGGAACGGCTCGCCGGACGCGCCTGGGAGATGGCCGATGAACTCGGCATGGAATGCACCGTCTACGATCGCGCCGCACTCGAAGAGATGGGCGCCGGAGCGATCGTCGCCGTCGGGCGAGGCAGCCAGCGCGAACCACGCCTGATCCACCTGGTCTACCGGCCAGAAGGGGAATCGCTCGGCGTGGCGGGGCTGGTCGGAAAGGCGATCACTTTCGATACAGGTGGAGTAAATCTGAAACCAGCCGATGGCATGCGTAATATGAAGATGGACATGGCCGGAGGCGCCGCCGTAATCGGTGCGATGGGTGCAATCGCGGAGATGAAGCCCCCGTATACGGTCCATGGCGTCATCGCCGCGGCCGAGAACATGCCATCCCACTCGGCGTACCGACCGGGAGACGTGCTCCGCACGCTGAGCGGAAAAACCGTTGAAATCACCAACACCGATGCTGAAGGTCGTCTGGTACTGGCCGACGCACTCACCTTCACGGCCCGCCAGGGAGCCGAGTTCATGATCGATCTGGCCACGCTGACCGGAGCTTCGGTCGTTGCGGTCGGAAACGGGGCGGCTTCGCTCTTCGGGACCGACGAAGGACTGGTGCAGGACGTCCTGCAGGCAGCTGAATTCAGCGGCGAGCGAATGTGGCACATGCCGTTGTGGGACGCCTATCGTGCCGACCTCAACAGCGACATTGCCGATATCGTCAACAGTGGCAACCGGGATGGCGGAGCCATCAAAGCGGCGCTCTTCTTGCGAGAGTTCAGTCACGACATTCCCTGGGTGCATCTCGATATCGCCGGGCCAGCCTGGTCCACGCGAGAAGAGGGATACCGGATCAAGTGTGGTACCGGCTACGGCACCCATACACTCGTCACACTGCTCGAGCAGCGGGCCGGGAGGCACTGATGCAGGTATCGACTCACCAGCTCACGATCCAGACCGAGGGCGTGATCGACATGCACGACATCACCGGGGAGGTTCAGCGCACTGTTCAGCAGAGCGGGTGCCAGAACGGCCTCGTCACGGCGTTCGTGCGGCACACCACCGCAGCGATCATGATCGGTGAGTACGAGCCGGGCCTGATCCACGACATGCCAGCCTATATCGAGAGACTGGCCCCGGCTGGCGTCGATTACCGGCACAACCAGGTCAATCACGACGACAACGCCCACAGCCATCTCGCAGGGTCCGTGATCGGGCCATCGGAAACAATTCCTGTTGTGGACGGACGCCTCGTGCTCGGCACCTGGCAGCAAATCATTCTGATTGAACTGGATACACATCCGCGCTCGCGAGAGGTCGTCATCCAGGTCGTGGGGGAATAGCGTTAGTGGCCGAGCACCAGTATCGAAAAGGAATCGCCGAGGCGATCCGGGCACTCCGGGCGGAGCGACGCTGGACTCAGCGGGAACTCTGCCGGCAGACCGATCTCTCCCCGGCGTATCTGAGCGAGCTGGAATCTTGCCAGAAGGATGCCTCTGCGGAGGTATTGCAGCGCATCGCCGCGGCCTTCGGGTGCCCGATGGATGAGTTTCTCTGGGCCGCACTCCTGGCGATGATTCAGGGTGAGGTCCCCAACGCGGAACGACGAGCCAGTGCGTTGAAACTCACGCAACTACTCCTCGAAGCCAGTCCGGAGGGCCGAAGCGAGATCGAGCAGTTCCTGGACTACCAGGCGTGGAAGCAGTCTCAGAAGAGATCGAGTACCCGGCGATCAACACGACCGTCGCGCCCGATGAAACCTGATTCGAACGATTCGATAACACCAGACTTTACGGAGGACGCATGACCACCGAGCTGGACCGAAACCAGATTCTCGTCTCGACCGCCTGGCTAGCAGAAAACCTGGAAGCCCCAGGAATCCGTATCATCGACTGTCGCTTCTACTTCGATCGCGACGGCCGGGAAGAGTACAACAAGGGCCACATTCCAGGTGCCCTGCATGTCGACCACAGCAAGCAATTGACCGATCCCAACCACGAGGTTGACTCGATGATCCCGCCTCCAGAGCAGGTCGAAGCGGTGATGCAGTCACTCGGCATCTCCAACGACACCACGATCATCGGCTATGACGACGAGGGGGGACACTTCGCATCCCGGATTTGGCTGATCCTTGCTCGCTACGGTGCGGAATCCCAGCTCAAGATCGTCGATGGAGGATGGACGAAGTGGGTCCAGGAAGGTCACCCGGTGACGACTGACGTCCCGGACGTGGCACCCGGAACCTTTTCGCTGGCTGGCCGGAATCCGAACCCCGAGGTGGTCCCAACGCGCTGGCACTGCCCGCCGGAGAGCTGATGCGGGTAGCGCGTTGCCAC
>REEK01000073.1 GCA_007695115.1 Sphaerobacteraceae bacterium | reverse complement strand
AGGTGAGCTGTGAGCTCGAGACGGGCGATAGTCTGCAGATCGGCGACAACACCGTTGAGTGTGAGACCGAAGACAGGCTGGAGCAGTCGGCCAGCGACACCTATGTGATTACGGTGGCCTCTCTGCCAGTCCTGAACCTTCCCAGTAGCTTCACGATTCCGTTCGATCAGAGAGATTCCGTCACCTGGTCTGCCTCAGCAACTGACTGGGAGAACAATGAACTGTCGGTCACCTGCGATCCTTCCTCTGATAGCAGTTTCCATGTCGGGCAGACCACGGTGCAGTGTGAGACCGAAGACAGGCTGGAGCAGGGAGTCACAGGTTCGTTCGTGGTCACGGTACAACCGGCTCCGTTGACGGATGAACCTGACGCACCATCGATCACGGGCGTCCCATCTGACATCGTAGTGTCAGCCGATAGTCCAGATGGCACGATGGTCGATTACTCGATGCCGACGGCGGTAGATGACACCGACGGCACGGTTGAGGTGACCTGTGAACCGGGGTCAGGCTCGCTGTTCGCGGTCGGCCACAACACGGTGACCTGTACCGCCTCCAATAGTCTGGAGTTGACGACAACCGCGACATTTGCGGTGATCGTGACGCCGTTCACCAGCGATCCAGACGACCCGAGTGACCCGAGTGATCCGGTTGACCCGACTGATCCAGGCGATCCGGGCGATCCGGGCGATCCGGGCGATCCAGACGATCCGAGTGACCCTGGTGATCCCGGTGCCCCGGACTTCTCGCCGGGCGATGATCCGGAGAACCCATTCTTCTGGGCAACCTGGGCACGCACCGATCTGCCAGTCCGGGATGGACACATCGCCCGCACCTGGATGTGGGGGCCGGGGCCGTTCTCCGACATTCTCTGGGAGCCGTATCAGGAGGCACCCGGTGGTGAGCGGCAGGTCATCTACTTCGACAAGGCCCGCATGGAGATCAACGATCCGGACAGCGCTTCCGACTCGATCTGGTTCGTCACCAACGGTCTGCTGGTCATCGAGATGATCACCGGCAACCGACAGTTCGGTGACGATCTCTTCAAGCAGTACGAGCCATCGACGAGTAACGTGGCTGGCGACTCGGACGGCTCCACTGGCCCGACCTACGCCGCACTGCAGAAGGTGCTGGATGAACCGGCGCAGGATGTCGGTACCCTGCTGACCCAGGAGATCGACCAGGACGGCAATGTGACCGAGAACGCCGCCCGGGGCGATTACGAGATCACCGTGGGACATGTCGATACCGTGACCGATCACGGCATTGCGGCACCGTTCTGGGAGTTCATGCAGTCCGAGGGATTGGTTTCCGATAACGGGGATCTGATCGAAGAGGCGCTATTCGAGAACCCGTTCTATGCGACAGGTCGCCCGATCACCGAGGCGTACTGGACCACGGTGCCGGTAGCTGGCGAGCCACGGGATGTGCTGATGCAGTGCTTCGAGCGACGCTGCCTGACCTGGACGCCGGGCAACGATTCCGGATTCGTGGTGGAAGCCGGCAACGTCGGCCAGCACTACTTCACCTGGCGCTACGTCCAACAGCCGGATTAGGGGACACGGCCCTCACCCCCGACCCCTCTCCCAATACTGGGAGAGGGGAGACTCCACGAAATGTCGCCGTTGCGACCCCCCACGTTATGCTGAGCTTGTCGAAGCATCTCTCCCCTTCGCATGGCAACCAGCACCGAACCACCAGCCCTACCCCAAATCTGGGAGAGGGGGGAATTCATCGGTACGGCCCTGACCCCGTCCCGCCTGCCTTGACCGGATGCCGTCCGAGTGCGCATGATGTTCGGGACGAGCGACCCTGATTCGGTTTCCGGGCACGAGGAGCTTCCATGGCGGATGATCTGTCCACCCGTTTCGATTTCGCGACGATTGCGATCCACGCAGGTGAGGCACCGGATCCCACGACTGGTGCCCAGAACACCCCGATCTATCAGTCGGCGACGTTTGCGCTTCCGGACGCTTCCCAGCAGGTGAAACAACCCGGCGGACAGCCCGAGGGCTACTTCTACACCCGTGAGGGAAACCCCACAACGGCCGTTATCGAGGCGAAGGTTGCCGCGCTGGATGGTGCCGAGGCTGCGATTGCGTCGGCTTCGGGGATGGGTGTCATCTCGGCGGCTCTGCTGACGGTTCTCAACCCCGGCGATCATCTGGTTTGTGCCGATTCGATCTATCCCATCAGCCAGGATTTCATCACCACCGAGCTACCGCGTCTGGGTATCGATGTCACCATGGTCGACATCACCGATCTGGATGCCGTTCGCGAGGCGACGACGCCGGCAACCAGGGCGGTTCTCACCGAGTTCCTCTCCAATCCGGAGCTGGCCGTGGCCGATCTCCCAGGTCTGGCCGAAGTCTGTCGTGATCACGGCGCCAGGCTGATCGTTGACAACACCTTCGCCACGCCGTATCTGCTGAAACCGCTCGAGATCGGCGCAGACATCGTGCTGCATTCAGCCACGAAGTACATCTCCGGACATGGCGATGCGGTGGCGGGTGTCGCTGCGGGATCGCAGGAGATGATCGGGCCGATGCGCCGCTTCGTGGCCCGTTATGGGTCGCCGATCAGCCCGTTCAACGCCTGGCTGCTGATTCGAGGTATCAAGACGCTTCAGCTCCGGATGGAACGACACTGCCAGAACGCCGAACGTCTCGCCCGGTTCTTCGAAGAGCATCCCGCGATCAGCCGGGTGATGTACCCGGGGCTGCCGGATCATCCGGGACACGACCTCTGTGGGCAGCTTACCGGGAGACGGTACGGCGGGATGATCGCGTTCGAGCATCGGGATGGAGAATCCGGCTGTCAGCAGTTCGCCAGCAAGCTGCAGCTGGCCTGTCGGGCAGTAAGTCTGGGAGACGTTTCCACGCTGGTGCTGCCGTGGACTGGACGCAACCTGGTTCGGCTCTCGGTGGGGATCGAAGGAATCGATGATCTGATCGCCGATGCCGACCAGGCGCTCGCCTGATCAGATAAATTCGGTAACAACAAAGGGACCCCATTTCCGGGGTCCCCCTGCGCCACATCTGCGTGGAATGTACGTTGTCTGGTTCCGGCTAGCTGGCCGCGGTCTGCTGGTTGTTGCGAGAGGCTTCAGCCTTATCGCGTCGGAGCAGGTAGCCCGGGCTCCATGGGGCGCCCAGCGCCGGGAGCAGGAACCGATCGAATCCCCAGTGTCCGGCAACCTTCCAGCCCAGGATGATCATGATCGCCAGGGCAGCGAGTACCGGGTTTGCCGAGGCAGTTCCGGCGAGCATGAACGATGCGTTCATCATCAATCCACCGAAGGCTGCAACACCAGTCAGAACACCGAGAATCAGCGCGACACCAACCAACACCTGACTAACCGCGATCATTGGGCCAAACCATGTGTACCACTCGCGCTCCAGCATGAATGTCAGGAAGTCGCGGTACCAGTCGTAGGTGATCATCGGGTTGCCCTCTTCGGGAATCGCGACTGATCTTTCCCAGAAGCCCCGGAGAGCTACGCCGCTGTCCATCCATGCTTCGTTGGTAACTTTGCCCCAGCCAGCATCGAGCCACTGAATGCCGAGATAGACGCGAGCGATCAGCCACATCGGAGCCGTGCGAAGGTCACCGAACAGGAAGCTAGTGAACTTCGGGTCCTCAACGACATCTGTTGATGCAGGTGCCGGCGCTTCACCTTGCTGAGCCTTTCGATAGTCGTAGTACGAGTTGGCGATTGCGCCAATGATTACGGCGGCGCCGAGTCCGAAGAAGAGCCAGCCTGGTATACCGACATCGGTAAAGTAGCGAAGGCTCATTAGCCCGACGATGGCGACAACCAGAACAACGTGAACTGGTCTAATCTGTGCGGTCATATCGCTCCCTGCCCTTCAAGGCTCGTGCGTGTGATTATTTCTCGGGTCCCACTGCGTGTTTGTGCTTGCGGCGGCGTTCTTTTTAATCAACGTTGGACTGATCCTAATCTCTCTAACACCAGAAGAGAGCAACACGACGGCCGATTGTCTAACAAACTCGTAACAAAGCGTGAAACACCCTGAAATCAGCTCGCTCACATCGTTTCTTGCAATTGCTATCATTCAGGGAGTTCATAAAATCACGGGAAGGATGAACGATTCAATGAATATTGCTGTCTTCAGTACGAAGCCCTACGATCGACAGTTTCTCGAGGCCGCTAACTCCACCCACAACCACGTTATCGACTACTTCGAGCCTCGTCTGAGTGTTCAAACCGTGCCGCTGGCCGAGGGCTATGACGCGGTTTGCGCGTTCGTGAACGATCATCTCGACGCTGATGTGCTAACGCATCTCGCCGAGCACGGTACCAGACTAATCGCGCTCAGATCGGCTGGCTTCAACAATGTAGATCTGGCAAAGGCGGATGAACTCGGCCTGACTGTAGTCCGTGTTCCGGCGTACTCACCTTACGCGGTAGCCGAGCATACGATCGGGTTGATGTTGACGCTGAATCGCCGTATCAACCGTGCCTATAACCGGGTCCGTGAGGGGAACTTCTCGCTGGATGGCTTGATGGGCTATGTGCTGCGTGGCCGCACGGCGGGCATCATCGGCACCGGGCAGATCGGAGCGGCAACGGCCGAGATCCTGCTCGGCATGGGATGTCACGTTATCGCCACAGATCCGTACCCGAATGATGAACTGGCGAAACGCGGAGTGAAATACGTCGAGCTCGATGACCTTATCGCTGAGTCGGATATCATCACGCTCCATTGCCCGCTCACCAAGGAAAGCCACTATATGATCGATAAACGAGCCATCGATCGCATGAAACCCGGCGTCATGCTGATCAATACCAGCCGTGGCGCATTGCTGGACACCTCCGCCGTTATCGAAGGGCTGAAGAGCGAGACGATTGGCCTGCTGGGCCTCGATGTCTACGAGGAAGAAGAAAATCTGTTCTTTCAGGATCTCTCAGCACGCGTGATCCAGGATGATGTCTTCGCCAGGTTGCTGACGTTCCCCAACGTGCTAATCACCGGTCACCAGGCCTTCTTCACAGAGGAAGCGCTGACCACGATCGCCACGACGACGCTTGAGAACATCTCAGCCTTCGAACTCGGCGGAGAGGTGCCAAATACTGTCAACAGCGAGCGAGTCATCGCCACCTAATCAGATGGGCGCCGGGCGTGACGCTCGGCGCTCGCTCGCGCCTCGATCGACTTGATGAACTCCGTCTTCGCCCCGGCATAGTCATTGGTCTCGGTGAACTGTGGTGCGAGTTCCCGTTTCAGCCGGGCGTAATCGTCGGCAACATCGGGGTGACTGCGCAAGTAGTCTCGAAACAACAGATGCCGCTCCCAGAACTCACTCCCGACCGCTACCGTATGGATGTTGACGGCGATCTGACTGGACCCGGGTTCCTGATTTCGAGTGAACAGACGCCGGTATGGCATTTCGTCCTCGAACTTCGAAATGTACTCGAATCCGAGACTGGTGATTGGCTCGATGGTGCGATCCAGATCGTCCTCACCGGCGAGGCCCGGCATAATGTCGATCCTGGGTTTGGCAGGCAGGCCGGGCACTGAGGTGCTCCCGACGTGCTCGATCGCCACGAGCAGGTCTCCGAGTGCTTCCCGCAATCGAGCAGCTTCAATCCGATAGAGGTCGGGCCAATGGGGGTCGTAGTCCGCAATGATGATTGGGCCAGTCATCGGTCTTCCCTTCGATATCCAGACTGACGAATTCCGGGCAGCAGAATATCGTACGCGGACTCCATGGTCAGGTCAAGGAGCGTCGCAGGCTTCGATTTAGTCCCAGGCCGGGAAGAGCGAGCGGCTCTCCCCGGCGATCTGTTTGTGGAGCGACTACGGCTGGATATTGATATTGGAGCGGAACAGGTTCGTCGGATCGTAATGCCGCTTGACCTGCTGGAGGCGTTCATAGTTTCGCTGGTGACCGGCTCTGGCGAGGGAATCGACATCCTCGGCGAATCCGGCGAAATTGAGATAGACTCCGCCGCTTGTGAGTTTCTTCATCTCATCCCACGACCGCCGGACGTACGCGATGTTCGTTTCTGAAACGGCCGGATCCTGCCACAAGGAGTCATAGCTAATGTTGTATTTCGCCTGGCGATTGCCGAAGGCAGTAGCATCCTCGGGCACACGGGAGATCGCTCCACCGAGCTGACGGATAACCAGCGCGGCTTCTCCAGTCCGAGCTTCTCTTGCCTGCCTCAACGAAGCCTCGATCACCGTATCACTCAGGTCGTCGGCGAAGATCGACTTCCAGTAGTACAGATTGCCGTCCGGGAAGAACGGATCGAAATCAGACTGCACCTGAACGTATGGCGCTGGTCCGCTCATATCGATCAGCGGTTCGCCCAGTTCCCGGAGTGGCTGCAGTGCCTTCTCACCGTCGGCTACCGTCCCGGCGTAGAGCCCAACGAATGTCAACACCGGCGCGAAGTGCATCTCTTCGGGGATCTCCGGCAACGGAGGCATGGACCAGATCAAGACCTGACTGGTGACTTCGTCCGGAGCTGTTTCGCAGAATGCTCGCCAGTTTCGCAGTAGTGCCACACCATCCTCGAACGAATAGAACACCGTCGACGCGAATGCCTCGGGGCCGAACGGGTGAAGCTGGAACTCGAACGACGAGATAACTCCGAAGTTCCCACCGCCTCCGCGGATTGCCCAGAAGAGGTCGGGGTGCTCAGATTCGCTGGCGGTGATGATCTCGCCGGCTGCGGTGACTACCTGAGCCGAGATGAGATTGTCACAGGCAAGCCCGTACTTGCGCTGTAGAGTGCCCATTCCACCACCCAGCGTGAATCCGGCGATCCCGGTGGTCGAGACCTCGCCGCCGGTGGTTGCCAGACCGAACTGCTGGGTTTCGCGATCCAGGTCGCCCCATCTGGCTCCAGGCTGCGCCCTCGCCGTTCGGCGAACTGGATCGACGTAGACTCCTCGCAGCCTCGAGAGGTCGATGACCAGTCCATCATCGATGACCGCCGTTCCGGCTACATTGTGACCGCCGCCCCGGACCGAGAGGCGGATCCCCTCGTCCCGCGCGAAACTCACTGCCGCCACAATGTCCGCGGTTCCGGAACACTGCGCAATCAGTGCCGGGTAGCGGTCATGCATTCCGTTCCAGATCTTTCGCGCCTCATCGTAGCCGTGATCGCCCTGCTCGAGGATCACACCGCGGAACGTTGTCCTGAATCGCTCTAGTGCTTCCGGGGTTACTGATACCGTCTGACCGTCCAGCGTTGTCGCCTGTACCGTGGCCATGTCCTGCTTCCTTTCAGAGAATCGCTTGCCGTATTCGTCTGATCGCAGAATAGGGATTCGCGAGACCCGGGACATCACGTGAATTGACCATTTTCGAGCGTGACAGACCATGAGCAGAATTGACCAGTCCCCCCATCAGGAGAAGAGATCGTGCTCCAGGGCATAGCGGGTGGCGGCCGTTCTGGAGTTGACGTTGAGCTTGGTATAGATCGATTGCAGGTGCCGGGCGACGGTCCGCGGACTGATGAAGAGTTGCTCGGCCACCCGGGAGTCGGTCACACCGCTAGCTACTAGCTGAAGAACTTCCAGCTCCCGCGGAGAGAGCCCGGCTGTGTTCTTCGCCGGACGGTCAGTGTCGTGGACGCGCGCGATACGGTGAGCTACGCCTTCAGTGAATCGTTCCCGGATGGCAGGGTCTCTGATGTCACGGGCGATTCGTCCGGCTGAAACTCTGGCGGCATCGAGAAAGGCAGCGGAGCCGGCCTGGTCCCCCCGTTTCTGTTCCAGGGCAGCTCTGGCGATCTGCACACGCCATCGGATACCTGTGAGGTCGATCAACTCGGCGACGTATTCAGCGTGCTCCAGAGCCGCATCAGCTTCATCCAGACGTCCGAGGTCCTGAAGAATCTCCCCTCTGAGAAGGACAACCTGGGGCGTACCTTCCAGACCGGACCGTCGATCGTTCAGGGAGATCAACTGGTCAATGACCGCCAGCGCCTCATCCAGTTCTCCGGCAGCCCGAAGCTGTCTGGCCCAGGCGAACTGAAATGCCCGATCGGCATGCGCTTTCCCCGACGCCTGTGTCTTTCGGAACGGCTTCAGCAGCGCTTTCCCACTGGCATCACCGAGTTCCAGACGGGCATTCGCGAGGGCCGCTGCCGCCGTCAGTATCCAGAGATGTGACCCCATCGCGCGAGCCTGACTCAGCGTGCGCTCCAGGTAATAGACCGCCCGGCTCTGATCGAGCAGTTCACTCCAGGCCACCCCGAGGACCAGCGAGGCCGCGGTGAGCCACTGTTCGTGGCCAATTCGCTGCGCGATCGATTCCGCCTGCTCAGCACACTCCAGCGCAGTTGCCGGGTTGCTCCGGAAGCAGTGGACAGAACCGAGCATGGCAAGAGCAAACGCCTCACCGGATAGCAACCCGATTTCCCGGGAGATCTGGATTGACTCTTCGCCAGCACCGATCCAGTAGTCGTGGCTGCGAGAGGCAACGATCGATGCATCGAATGTCGAGTCCATATCGCCGCCAATGTTGCAGAGAAGGGCAAGGCTCGATGACAGACGCACCTTGTTGCTCTGGTCCCTGGAGATCGCAATCGAGCGCTCCAGGTAATCTCGACTGGGCAGGTAGTCACCCGCCAGATAGGCGGTGGTCCCGAGCAGATCGAGTGTATCCGCAATACCATCCTGGTCGCTGAGTTCCTCGAAGATCTGGAGCGCCTGCCGGTGATGATCGAGTGCCGTGGAGAGCTCCCCAACATTGGCCTGCCAGTTTGCCAGCCGATTGAGACACTGAGCACGAAGGTGATCATCGTCCACCTGGTGAGATATCTCCAGTGCCCGTTGCAGGTACTGGCCACACTGCTGGTAATCCCGGGCAGACCAGAGCATTCCCAGGTCGATCAACGCCTGACACTCGGATGAGCGATTCCCGGACTCACGAGCATGATCCAGAAACCGGACGAGGTCGGCCCGGGCCGATTCCGCATCGCCAAGCATCTCCAGTGCAAGCGCCCGCATCCGGAACGCATCTGGAGGAACCTCGACTCCTGTTTCCCGAGCCAGATCTTCGGCCTGATCGATCGCCCGGGCAGCATCTCGAGCGGCGTAGAGTTCCAGCGCTTCTCGGGCCGACCGCAGGTACCACTCGATTGCCCGGCTATCTCCAGCCTGGCCAAAATGGTGGGCAATGGTGCCAGGGGATGGTCGGGAATGACCAGCGAGACACTCCGCAATCAGACGGTGGGTTCCACGCCGGCGGAGGGCGATCTGAGCCTGATACAGGGTTTCCTGAATCAACCCGTGTTCAAACTGCACTCGCCAGCCATCCGGGGACTGCCGCAAAATGTGACTGGCTATCGAGTCCTCTATGACGGTGGACAGGGTGGAATCATCGGCATCTGAAATCTGCTGCCAGAGGTCGATTGGGACATCCTGACCGATCACTGAGGCAAGGGCCAGCAACCGCTGGCTGGTATCGCTCAGCTGATGGACTCGGTTCTCGATTACTTGCCGCACCAGTGAGGGAACCGGGAGAACGTCGACCCGGGCAACATCTCCCTCACGTATCAGATCACGGAGTAACTCGGTCATGAAAAAGGGATTGCCCTCTGACCGGGTGTGCAGATACTCCACCAGCGACGGCACGCCGGCAGGGGTGAGATGATCGTGCAGTTGCTGTGTCTCGACAAACGTCTGAACCTGAGACTGATCAAGCGGGCGCAGTTCGAAACGATGAGCCCGGGATTCGCGAACGAGATCCGGGATGAGCGTTGCCAGATGGTCTGATGATTCCGGGGCTTGTTCACGAAACGTGACGACGAGCAGCATCGGGACAGCTGCAACCTGCCGGGCAAAGTAGCGTAGTAACTCGAGGCTGGCGGTGTCTGCCCAGTGGATATCCTCGAAAATGACGACCAGCGTCTGACCGTTCGTTGCCCGTCGGAAATCGCCGGTTACCCGTTCATAGAGCTCATCGCGGCTGGCTGCGGTGTCAGCTGTCTCCGAACTCAGCACTTGCGTTGTGCTTGTGGAACCGGGTAGCGTGGAGCGCAACTGCTCGTGTATCGCGATCCACGGAGCAAACGGCTGACCGGTGGTGGTCGCATAGCAGTTCCCGATCAGAACCAGGGCCCCGAGTTGCTGTGCCTGACCGATGATCCGCTCAGATAGCGTAGTCTTCCCGATCCCGGCCTCGCCGCTGATGAGCACAACGTTACCGTCTCCCCGGCTCGCACGATGCAGCAGCGCGTTCAGCTCTTGCTGATCCTGCTCTCGTCCGGGAAGGATATGCGTCAGATCGACTGAATCAGACGAACCGAGACCCCGGTCCATACGGCAATTCCTGTCGCTGAGTAATTGTCACCTGTCTCATCATGATGCGGTGGTGAGCGACCGAATGTCAACCCGCCAGAAGCTGCCTGATAAAGGGGTCTACCGACGACAGGCCGCTTTGTTATGCGAATGTCACATCGTCAGATGTCACGCAACTGGCCTGCAACCAGCAGCGGATAGGCTTAAAGCAGTTAGAGGGGTGGCGCGAAAAAAACGGTCATCCGTGACGACATAGTCGTACACACGTGCCAGCTTCCACAATGCCGTCGGTCGGCGCTCCCAACCAGAACCCGCGCCCACCCCTCTGGCTTTTCCATCACAACGCCGAAACGCCATCGCGGTCGACAAGACCGGACGATGGCGTTTTTCGTGTCATCCAGAACTTTCCCGGTTGCTGGAACAGCGGGAAATCCTAGCGGGACTGCGGCATCTGCATCGCTGTGGTATCGCCGATATCGTCACCCTCATCGAGCCAGGGATTGTCCGGAGTGGTTCCATCCGGATAGAGAACCTTACGAACCGTCTGTCGCCAGGTTGGGCATTCGAACATCTCACGCATGCGTCGCATCACATCACTGGCCTGCTGCATTTCCTGAACAGTGACGGGGACTTCGATCTGATTGAGCACCGCATGCTCTCGCTCTACGATCTCGTCCATCGCCGCTTGTCCATCCGGGGTCAGTGCTACCAGACGGGATCGCTTGTGACGTGGATTTTCTACCAGGGAAACCAGCCCCGCCCGCTGGAGATCATTCACGATCGCCTGAATGTGCTGACGGGAGACAGGCCGGCGTCGGGCCATCTGCGGCACAGTCAGCGGGCCGAATCGATTCAGCTCGCGCATGACGCCGCGCATCGACCCCGAAATGCTGGAGTGCCCGTGAATATCTTCCATAACCGCCCGCAGACGGAAGAACAACGAAACAGACTCTTCCATCGTAGCCATCACCGCGGATGCCGTTTCGGCATCTCGCTGTGGATCTGGACGATTTGATTGTCCAGCAGTTTCCTGACGCATACTGTCACCTCCTGATACTGCAAAACAGTCAGGGTCACTAAATAGTATCTTCGCGTCTCGACAGTGAACTTGTCAAGTCATATTCGCCGTCAATGACGATGACTGACCGGGATCAGATCGGCCGGCGGCCCGTTTCGGCATCTGATTCGGTTCCGGAATGCGAGCCATAGCGCTGCTCCCACCACGGAACCTCATCATCCACCGCCAGGTCTTCCGGATGCGGGGCGATCTCCTGCCGGACTCGAAGGTTCCCGCCGAGCAGGGTCCCGGCAACGGTCGACGGAATCACCGCCATGATCATGATCAGGGTCATGAGAATCACCCGTTGCGAGACATAGTTGTCGAGCGCGGGTGTCCGGATCAGAATCCCGTCGACCACTGGCGCGTAGGTCAGGATACCAACGAAACCGGACGCGACCATGCACATGAGGATGACGAGTGGTGCCAGAAATCGCGGCGACTCGATGGTCAGCCCCAGAAGGAAACCGGCAATCATGGCACCGAAGAACACCGGCGCTGCTCCGAAACTCGGAGTAATCAGCTCGCTGTATGACGCATCCGCGCGCATCACCAGGGCACCGAGCGCTATGGTCAGACCAATCCACTGCAGGCCGATGGCCCCCGCGCGAATGATGACGCGTTTCGTGCGATCAGTCATTGTTCGACTCCTGATACGGAACGTGACCGATCGTGCCACGTGCTGGTACGGTCATATCGCGTCCGACGTTCTCGAACTCGAGTCGTAGTTGCCCACTGACCGAGAGTTCGGCATCGCCACCTTCGGAACGGATCTCAGAGATCGACACCAGGAACGGAATCTCGACTATCACCGATGACTCTGCCGGGATATCGATTGCTTCCCACTGGTCGTACCGGGCGCCGGCAAATCGACCGTCGAAGTGGAGATTGATTCCGAAATGCGCCAGTCGCGCATCGTTGTCGGAGTCATTTGTGATCTCGAACTCAGCCGTCGCTTCGTTGTACTGGGGGTCTTTCCAGGCGAATGACCCTTCGACATAGGATGCATCAACCGATGCAAAGGAGCGGGCGGCATTGAGGTATTGCCCGACTGCATCGGCCGAAAGCCAGGCGCCAGCAAATCCAAGGAGAATTGAAATCAGGACGATGTATCGATTGGGTCGCATATGTCTCCTGCTCTGTCCCTGGAACCTCGTTCGATTCCCGAGTCCTTCAATCGTCAATGGTACTGCAGATTACACAGGCTGACACATCGACATCACCGGCGACGAGTCGGTTACAATGCCAGACATTGACCCGTCCCTTCGTCTGGAACCCGGAGTACAGGAATGATCAGCGGTAAACTCGTTGCGATCTGCACAGGCACGCCAACCGACTATGGCACCGAAGGCGCAGAGGCGCCGTTCGATCGACGGTGGAGGACTTCCTTTTACAAGATGCCGGTCATTGGCCCCCGCTGGCTGAGCTCCACGAACGTCGATGGCGACGCGCAGGCAGATACCAGAGCGCACGGCGGGCCGGAGAAAGCGGTTCTGGCCTACAGTGTGGATCACTACCCGCTCTGGAACGATGAGTATCCTGATCTCGATCTGGGTCACGGGGCGTTTGCCGAGAATCTGGACATGCAGGGTCTCTCCGAGTCCACTGTCTGTCTGGGTGATACCTGGCAGATCGGTGAAGCGATTATCCAGATCAATCAGGCCCGGATGCCGTGCTGGAAGATCTCCCGGCGATGGCGGACGCATGGCATGTCTCGACGTGTTCAGGAAACCGGACGCACCGGCTGGTATCACCGGGTTCTGCAGGAAGGTGAGCTCGAAGCAGGCATGGAGGTCGTGCTACTGGAGCGTCCACATGAGGCGTGGACCATTGAACGGTGTAATCGGGTCATGCACGAACTCAAGTCGGATCGAGCTCAGTCAGCCGAACTCGCCGCACTGCCGGAGCTGGCGGAATCGTGGAAGCGCGTTCTGAGCAAACGGGCCGATACCGGCGAGAATCCTGACGAGGAGTCCCGACTTCTTGGAGCGAATAAGGGATGACGCTCGAGCCCGAGCGCGCTCGGCATCTGGTCCGCACATCATACGATCAACTTGGCAAAGGCTATTCTGACTGGGCGCGCCAGAATGCAGATCCTGTGCGCCAGCGCTATCTGCAGTACCTGTTGACTCATTTGCCATCGGGATCGAAGGTGCTCGACCTCGGTTGCGGTGATGGCTCGCTTATCACCGCGCACCTGGTGCGAGACCATGACGTTACCGGTGTTGATCTATCTTCCACACAGATCGACGAGGCCGCCAAGACGATCCCGAATGCACAATTCATCTGCGACGACATCACCACCATTGACCTGTCGGAGAGCTCCTTCGATACCATCGTGGCGTTCTATTGCCTGACACACGTTCCACAGCAGGAACTCCGGGGTCTTATCGCGCGCGTAGCAGCCTGGCTGCGGCCCGGCGGGGTGTTTGTTGGCTCGTTTGGCGCCAATGATGAACCCGGAGCGGTCCAGGACGACTGGCTGGGTGTCCCGATGTTTTTCAGTGGATGCCGCCCGGAAACCAACCGGGAGATTCTGGCTGAAGCTGGACTGATGATCGAGCGGGATCGCATCGAAACCGTGGAGGAGTTCGAGCAGAAGATCCGCTTTCACTGGATCATCGCCAGAAAGCCCGGCCAGTAACGGCCGGGCTTTAAGCGATCCTGAGTGGGGCCTTACTGGATGCGTTCCAGATCGATAAAGATCCGGAAGTCCCGGAAGAGATCCATCGTCATTCCGGTGATCTCGATCGAGCCCTCCTCTGGTCCAAGCACACCGATAATTGTGGTGCCCGGATCCATCCAGAGTTCCACGAAATCGAACCCTTCGGAATCATTGCAGGGGTTGTTTGGCAGGGTAGTGTAGACCACGTTGCCCAGCTCGATACTCTCGTCAGCTGGAGGGAACAGGAGTTCGCCAGCGATATGCGTGCCTGCGTACTCGAGCACCCAGTACTCAGCCAGTCCGATCTGCTCGTAATCCCAACTGGAGAGCATCCAGAAGCTACCTTCGTCCTCGTCCAGTGAGAAGATCTCCATCCAGAATGAATTGTCTTCATCAGGGAACGGATTATCGACGATCACGCGGGCATCGTGCGTCCAGGTGAGGCTGTTGTTGAGCAGCCATTCCCCATCATCGCCGCAGGGAACCCAGTAGTCGAACTCGACGATTGCGGTGCCTTCCCAGACCCCTGCGGTAAGTTCGCCATCCTCGCCAGCGCCGCCAGTGGTGCCGCCACCGGTGGTCCCACTGTCATCATCGTCATCAGCCGAGCCGTTACCTGCCGTCTGTCCATAGCCCTCGGAGTAGGTGACTTCCAGCGTGGAGCGTCCATCGCTGTCACCGAGGGTCACTTCACCTTCGAGGATCTGGAGCTCATCCGGTGCCATATGCAGGAACTGAACGCCGATGGTATCTCCATCAGAGTGAGAGCGAAGAACGCGACAGACATCTTCCATCGAGTTCACTGTCAGGCCCTGCAGGTGGGTCAGCAAATAGGCCGGCTGAACACCCGCTCCCGAGGCCGAGCTACCGCTGGCAACAGCGGACACCACCAGGCCGTCGGCAGTACCGAAATAGTCTTCGTAGAAGTTCGGTTCCAGGTTCATCCCCAGCCAGAGACGGTTCTCGCCCTGCTCCAGTTGTTCGACGATCGGCTTCGCCTGGTTGATGTCGATCGCATAGTTCAGGTTCTGAGCGACTTCAGGGGAGATTCTGACCGTGTTGACCCCGATGACATCGCCCACCTTGTTGACCAGCGGACCTCCGGAGTTTCCGGGGTTCACCGTTGCGTCATGCTGGATCATTCGATCGAAATGGAAGATCGGGTGGTTCATCTGACCGATGACCCCACGGCTGAACGACATGTCGATGCTGAGCATTTCGCCGAGTGGATAGCCCATCGCGGCAACTTCACCGCCAACGCGCTCTGCGCTGGAGTCGCCCAGCGTCGCAACGTCCAGTCCGTCCATGTCAGTAACCTGAATGACCGCCAGATCGTCGCAGGGGCTGATTCCGACGAATCGGGCCGACCGTTGCCGGGGGCTTCCTGAGGTGGAGACGGTCAGCGCCGCGGCACCATTAACCACGTGAGAGTTGGTGATGATGTAGCCATCATTCGAATACACGATACCGGTTCCCGAGCCCTGACCTTCATAGGAGACAGCAGTGTTCGGGAAATCAGCCCGAATCATCACTGTGGATGGTTCCATCATTTCGACGACATCTTCCCAGGACATTTCTGCGGGAGGAGTCGGCGTTGCGGTGACCGCGGGTGTCGGCGTGGATTCCTCTTCGGCTGCACCGACATCTTCTTCTGCGTCGTCACCACCGCAGGCAGCAACGAGCAGGAGCAGAAGAATGGACAAAAGACTCAGGATGTAACGCATAGCAAGCCCCTGACTTGACTACCCTGACGATATTCGCGGCCGGCCTGACTTTCCGTACCGTTGTGCCACGGTCTGTTCTAAATTACTCCAATATTTGCATGTAATCAAGTGATGTGGACATATATTGCGTTAGCGTATGAATGGCAGGCAGGCGAACTGCACAGACATGCGTTCTCATTCAGGCCGGACTGTCTCAGCTGATGCTTCGGATTCTGGCGGTCAGGGTGACTGATGATGACAGGTGAGGGACCTGGGGAGCCCAGGCGGGCTCCCCAGGTTGACGACTAACTGGCGGCTGCTTTCAGCGCAGCTGCCGCAGCCTCGTAGTCTGGCTCTTTCATCTGATCGTCGACGTACTCGACGTAGGTAATCGTTCCGCCTGCGTCGATCACGAAGACCGAGCGCTGGAGCATTCGCCACTCCTTGAGCAGCACGCCGTAATCCTGACCGAACTGCTCGCTCCGGTGTGATGACAGACCCTTGTGCGTCACGCCTGCCTCTTTCGTCCAGCGATCGATCGCGAACGGAAGATCCATCGTGATCGTATAGACCGTCACTCTGCCCGAAAGATCGGAGAGCATCTGATCCCATTTCCGGGTTTCGAGTTGACACACCGGAGTATCAAGTGAGTTCACGACATTGAGCAGTCGAACCGATCCATCCGAATCCGACAGGGAGTGCGGCTCCGGCATCCCTGTATCCGGGTTCAGCCAGTCCAGCGTGAACGGCGGGGCCTTCTCACCTGGTTCGAGCTTGCGACCGACAACGGTCAGTTTCTCGTCAAACTCGAATGCTTCACCGAGACGTTCCGTCATATGCGGCGTGCCCTTTCATCGATCGACCTGATCTGCGGTATGCGTCCGGTTACCAAGGTGATTCTGCCTGCACGATCAGGCGCCTGGGCCCTTAACGAAACGTCCCGGGGTCGCTCCGGTATGGATTCCGCCGGTGACGACAGCCGTCCCGTTCACGAAGACATGCTCGATACCGGTCGAGAGCTTGTGTGGGTCCTCGAAGGTTGCGTTGTCCGTCACGGTCTCCGGATCGAAGATGACGACATCAGCCATCATCCCGGCCCGCAGCGTTCCGCGATCGGTGATCGACAGCCGATCGGCCACGGATGAGGTCGACTTGCGGATCGCCTCTTCCCAGCTCAGGATGCCTTCTTCGCGAACATACTTGCCCAGCACACGGGTGAATGTGCCGTAGCCTCGGGGGTGAGTCGGTCCCTCTGCTTCGGCCCATTCCGGATCGACGCCGCCAGCATCGCTGGAGACTTTAATCCACGGCTGCTGCAGTTGCAGGCGTACATTCTCTTCGCTCATCTTGAAATAGATGGTGCTGATGCGCTGCTTCTCGGCCAGCAGCAGATCCATCACCGTTTCTACCCAGTGCTCACCGCGCATCTCGGCGATCTCGTTCAATCGCTTGCCAATATACTGCTGATGTTCCGGCAACCGGAAGCCGACCGGCATGATGTTCTCGATCCCGGCCGAACGCGCCTGGCCGTCGTAGTCGCTGTTCGGATCGGTCAGTTCCTGTCGAATACGCTCCCGGATCGATTCGTCAGCCAGATTCTCGTAGAATTTGCCGCCTTCGGCGACCCAGGTCGGCAGAATTGACGCGAAGCCGGTCCCACTGGCGACGTATGGGTACATATCCGAGGTGATGTCGAGCCCTCGTGCCCGGGCATCGGTAATCCGCTGGATGACTTCGGGCATGAGATGCCAGCACGACTGGCCTGACGCCTTCAGATGATAGACCTCAACCGCCGCACCGGAGCGATCGCCGATCTCGATCGTCTCGGCCAGGCCGTCGAGAATCTTGTCGGATTCCGAGCGCATGTGCGTGATGTAGGTGCCATTGTACTGGGCAACGACCTTGCAGACCTCGACGATCTCATCGGTGGAGACGAAGTTGTCCGGAGGGTAGATCAGTGCGTAGGTGACACCGAAGGCGCCATCTTCCATCGCTTCTGCCATCACCTTGCGCATGACATCGAGCTCTTCTTCGTTCGACTCGCCCATGTCCATGCCGCGGGCGTACTGTCGGAGCGTTCCGCCAGCCAGGTAGGAACCGACGTTCGGCGAAACACCGAACTCTTCCATTGCCTCCAGCCAGTGCCGGAACCGGGTCCACCCGGGTGCTACTTCGGCCCACTGGCCGACGTCACCATCTGCCAGCAATCGACCGGACATCGGATCGACGAACCGACCGCCAGCCGGAGCCGGGGTCCAGCCCTCACCCATGATCTCGGTGGTGACGCCCTGCGTGATTTTCGAGACACAGCGGCCATCCCGCATCAGCGGGACGATCGAGTGACTCTGGATGTCGATGAATCCCGGGCAGACGATCATGCCGTCGGCCTCGATCACGTTGGCGGCGTTCTCCACCGGGGTGCTGCCGGGCGCGGCGATATCGAGGATCTTGTCGCCACTGATCAGAACGTCCCCGTATTTCCAGGGATTGCCGGTCCCGTCGATCACTTTTGCGCCACGAATCAATGTGTCGATGTTACTCACGAAACCTGTCCCTCTGTTGTTATGAGATACAAATAGATCAGATCAACCGGGGGCCATCGTAACACGGGTTTGCATTGAGCCGGGAGGCAGCTGGATGAACGAAATCACGCGATACATGTTTCGTCACAACACCTGGGCAACACAGGAGTTAATCGAATTCTGCAAACAGCTATCACCGTCAGAACTGGAGACAACCGGGACCGGTAGCGTCGGCCATTTGCTGATGACGCTGAACCACATCGTCCACGCGGAGACCAACTATCTGCGCCGTCTTTCCGGGTTGCAGTTCGATTGGCTGAATTCAGAGGACATGATGGATCTCGACACGCTCGGGACGCGGATCTCTGCCACGCTGGATGGATGGGAAGCATATCTTGATCGGGACATCGATCCGGAAGAGATCTACTACGTGGATGATGGGGAGTATGCCGTGCGGGCCGGAGTGATCATCACCCAGGCCATCCACCACGGCAATCACCATCGAGAGCAGGTCTGTGCCATCCTCACCGGCCTCGGCTACCAGCCTCCGGACATCCAGTCGTGGGAATTCGCCTGGAAGACCGGTCTCATCTGGCCAGTGCAAGAGAATGCCTGACAAATGACAAACAACGGCCGCCCCAACCGATGACGTCTCCCCTCTCCCAGTATTGGGAGAGGGGCCGGAGGTGAGGGCCTTCGTCACGAATTCACCAATGCACGGACAAACGAATCAGGCGCCGAACGACACCCGATCAACGGGCGCACGACCCTGTGCGCCCGTTGATCGCGTGGAGGCCCCGGCTCGGTAGAGGCGCCGACCCCTACATCACTTCGACAAGCTCAGCATGACGGGGGTGAGGGCTGGTGGTTCGGTGCTGGTTGTCATGCGAAGGGGAGAGATGCTTCGACAAGCTCAGCATGACGTTGTGGTGGCTCAGGATACCGTTCCACATTTAAGAAAGGTCCGGCCCACTCAATGTACCGGGGGGAGGTACGGAGCGGGCCGGGGAAGGGAATTGGATGGTACCGGTTCGAGTGGGGAAGCCCGAACCGCTTCTGTCTTATAAGACGTATAACCCCCTGATTTTGTTACATCGATTCCCCGTCAATCCCTGAAAGCATGATTCAGTCGTCCAGTGCACTGACCGTCCAGGGCTGCTGTGCGATGTAACCAATGGCCCCGGCACGGCATCAAACAGATAACAATTTCGTCATCGACCTGGCAAAACGCAGGAAAGGGGCACCGCACTTGAGCCTGAAATCACTGATGACGGTCAGCGCAGTGCTGATCGGAATCTTCGTTCTGTATCGGTCGAACTGGGCGAGAAAAATGTCGGACATCCCGGTCCACGCTGTGTTGAGTCTCACATCTGAGTTCGAGCGCAAGGGCAAGGATCCGGCCAAGATCACCACCTGATTCACGCCAGGCGATGGCAAGAAGGAGTATCGATGAATCGACGAAATATCGTGATCCTGGGGGGTGGTAGCGGTGGAGCCGTGGCAGCCAACCATCTCGGAGAATCGATCGGCAGAGATCATAACGTCATTCTGATCGATCAGAAGCCGCAGCATTACTACCAGTCCAGTTATCTCTGGATGGCCCGTGGCTGGCGTGAACCACAGGATATCTCCCGGGATCTCTCGACGATCGAACGCCGCAATGTCCGGTTCTTCAACGACCGCATCATCAATATTGACACGGATTCGCGAACGATAACCACCTCACACGCCGAGGTCGAGTACGACTATCTCATCTCGTCACTCGGGTTCCAGACTCACCCGCATCTGATTCCCGGGGATAACCACCTTGTTCACCACACCTGGGAGATGGACGCCGCATTGCGCTTCCGGGAAGCGCTGCGGACCTTCACTTCGGGGCGGTTGGTCATCGGCATATCCGCACCGCCGTATCGTTGTCCACCGGGGCCATACGAGGCTGCCTGGTTGATCAACGACGATCTCATCGAACGCGGCGTTCGGGACAACGTCAGCATCGATTTCTTCACATCGGAACCCGGGCCCCTCGGCGGCAGCGGACAGCCGAGCGAGTTTATGCGTGAGCATCTGAACCGGAGCGGAATCAATCTGCATAGCAATTTCGTGATCGATCAGGTTGATGGACAGGCCAGCACTCTACGGGCCGCGGACGGCCGGGAGTTGCCGTTTGACCTGCTGTTCATTGTCCCGCCACACCGGCCGTCCCAAGTATTGATTGACTCGGGACTGTCGAGTGAGACCGGGATAGACGTCGATGTCGACACCCTCGCCACCAGGTGGGAAAACGTCTATGCGATTGGTGATTCGGCAAACCTTCCGGTATCGAAGGCCGGGGTTGTCGCCCATCAGCAAGCAGACGTGGTTGCCCACAACATCGTCCACCAACTGACTGGCCGCGGCGATCCAACGAGGTTACGTCTGCACACCTTGTGACTCGTGGAGTACGGCGCCGGTCAGGCTGCCATGCTTCGCACAAAGTACCCCAAAGGTTTTCCACCATATGGGTCGGGGGAAGGGCGCATTTTCGGGCCAAATAAGGCGATCCACTGGGCCAAGCTGGCCTTCGAGAAGTGGTGGCTCTGGCGGTGGTTCTAGACTACTAGCCAGCACACCCTCCCTGCGCTGAGGCTCAACCCGGTGCCCAGTCACCAGCGTTCGGGTTGGCCTCTACCCCACCAGTGCCCGGTACTGCAGGGAGACGATCAGCCCGAACAATACGTGCAAGACGAAGAGGGCGACGAGCGTCACCGGGCCCTCGAGCATCTCTTTCGGGCGCGGGTAGCGGTGCAGGAGCACGGGGATGATCGCCGCTGCGATGAGACCATGCACTGCCCCGAACATCACACCCCACTGGTAATCGAGCGTGCCGATACCCTGATGCCATAACCAGGCGTAGAGCACCCCGAACCCGGCTCCAAAGGCGAAGTGCATCGTGATGCCGAGGACCGCTGCCCGTCCTCCCGGATCCAGCACCCAGGTGCCGAGCACCCCGGCAATATTCACCCGCGGCAGTCCGATAATCGGCAACATGTTGTGGATGATCGTTGTGGCGGCCACGCCAACCACGCCCGACATCATCGCTGCCCCGATGTCCATATGTTTTGACTCCAGATTCTGATCGAACGGGACGGTTCAGACGTTCCGGGGGCCAGATATCCGTGCTCCATAACCCGAACGGGGCTTGGCACCGGCCGACTTTCAAGGATAATGGGGGTGGCAGGAACAAGAAAGGGGGAAAACGTGGCAGATCGCGAACGCACCGCGCTGCTCGATCAGATGTATGACTTCGGTCAGGAGCATGGTGGCATGTGGAACGTCTCACCGGAGACGGGCCGATTCTTCCACTTTATGCTCCAGGTAATGGTCGCTCGCCGTGTTCTGGAGATCGGGACGTCGAATGGATATTCGACGCTCTGGCTGGTCGACGCGCTGGAGAAGACCGGTGGCTGGCTTACGACGCTGGAGCAGGACGAGAAGAAAGTCGAGATGGCTACCGAGAATCTGGAGAAGGCCGAGTTGAAGGAGCGGGTGGAAATCATCCACGGTGATGCCCGCGAAACGATCGAGGATCTCGACAAGCGTTTCGACTTTATCTTTATCGATGCAGACAAGGAGTCATACGTCCATTACCTGACCCACGCCTTGCGGCTCGTGCGGCCCGGTGGGGTCATCGTGGCCGATAACGTGGAGTCACACGCCAGCGAGCTTGGTGAATTTCTTGCGATGATCGAGAAAGACCCCTGGCTCGAGGATGTGCGGCTACCGTTCGGTGGTGGTCAGGTCATGATGTACGTCCGACCGGGACGGTAGCGTTCAGGTTCACCTGTACGAGGCCAACGATGTCATTTCACACTTGAGAGGAGCCCGCTATGCCTACATACATTCTGCTCAGTAACCTGACAGACGAAGGACTGGAGACGATCCAGACCCGGCCAGACCGGATAAAGCAGGTCAATGAAGAGATCGAAGCGCTCGGCGCACGCGTTGTCGAGCAATGGGCGACACTCGGCCCATACGATTTCATTAATATAGTAGAAGCACCGGATAACGAGACGATCGCCCGGGTATCGGTGACGCTCGGTTCGCGCGGGACGGTCAAGTTCCTGACGATGCCGGCGATCCCGATCGATGAGTTTATCGACGGCATCTCACCGAAGGACGACGGCGCCCCGACCGGCTAGATCATCACAATCCAGCGCAACCAATACAAACGCCCGGCGAGTCATCGCCGGGCGTTTTGAT
>REEK01000152.1 GCA_007695115.1 Sphaerobacteraceae bacterium | reverse complement strand
GGCCGGTTACCCGACAGCTGGACGAGCTGTTCCTGGGCGTGCTGCGGGGAACCGACCCCCGACACGCTGACTGGCGAACGCCGGTTGGTCTGAAGCAGCTCAGCCGGGCGTAGAGGCTGGCCCTCACCCCCGGCCCTGGAATTCTGATGCAGGGGTCGACGCCTCGGCTTCGACCCGGGTCCACACGCGTATAGCGGGCGCACAGGGTCGTGCGCCCCTGCATAGCCAGACAGCCGGGGTCGGTGCCCGGTTCCACATGTGAACAACGGGATAGCGAAAACGGGCCGGCAAAACTGCCGGCCCGTCGTCATGCTCCGGGGAATTCGTCCTAGGAGAAGATACCTTCTTCGCGCATTCGGGCGACCGTCTTCTTGAATGCTTCGATGGTCTCATCGATTTCCTGCTCGGTGTGGACGCTACTTACCAGCCCGCCACCGTGGAAGAGATCGATGCCGTTGAGCAACATACCCTGATAGAGGGCGTTGTCGTACTTGGCGTCGGAGCCAGTCTTCAGGCGGACATGGGAGACTCCTTCGGGAATGTGGATGTCTCCGCCATTCTGGTTCTGGCAGCTCTCGCCGAGAACGATGTGGAAGACCGAGCTCTCGCCCCAGACGAATCCCGGTACGTTCTCATCGACGAGCACCTTGTTGAACCCGGATCGCAGGCGAGCAGCCATATCGTCGGCATGCTTCTGCACGCGTGGGTTGGCGGCCATCTGCAGACAGGTGGCGCCGGCAACAGCCGAGAGCGGGTTGGCGTTGTAGGTGCCCGGGTGGCTGACCTTCTTCTCCGCGTTCCAGTTCGGCTCATCCTTGAAGGCGAGCAGTTCCATAATGTCGCTGCGTCCGCCAACTGCACCACCTGGCAGACCACCGGCGACGATCTTGGCCATTGTGGTCATATCCGGTGTGACGCCTTCGGATTCCTGCTTGCCGCCCGGGGCCCAGCGGAACCCGGTGATGACCTCGTCGAAGATCAGCACGGTGTCGTGCTTCGTGGTGATCTCACGCAGCTGCTTCAGGAAGCCATCCGGGAACGGGATCGAGGCCCAGGATGCGCCGCTTGGCTCGAGAATGACTGCTGCAATCTCGCCAGTGGCGATCTGCTGTTCGACGAAATCGATATCGTTGACTGGTGCCACGACCACGGTATCCAGCACGGCCTTCGGAATTCCGGGGATCACTCGATTGAACGGAGCCTGCTCACCGGCCATCGCATAGTCATGCCAGCCGTGGAAGTGGCCCGCGAATTTCAGGATCTTGTCTCGACCGGTGAATGCCCGGGCAAGACGCATCGCCATCATGGTTGCTTCGGTACCGGAAGAGGTGAACTCCACCCGATCGACCGATGGAACGATCTGCTTGATTCGCTCGCCCCACTCGATCTCCAGCTCGTGCCCGGCGCCGTAGTGGGTGCCGCGGGTCATCTGCTGGTTGACGGCGTCGATGATTTCACCGTGACCGTGTCCGAACAGCAGCGAGCCATGCCCCATCACGTAATCGATCAACTCATGGCCGTCAGCGTCCCATTTCCGGGAGCCCGTTGCGTTCTCGATGTAGAGCGGGAAGGGCTTCATGTAGCGAACATCATGCGTCACGCCACCGGCGATCGCCTCGACGGCCCGGCGATACTGTGTTTCTGACTTCTTGAACGCCTGGATGAATTCCTTCTCGATTGTCTGTCCGGCTGTCATACCTGTGGCTCCTCCCTGGGTCCGCATCTGCTTCCAGGAAACGTTTCCGGGAAGCTTTCCATGATCGTGGCATAGTGATTTTGACCAGCCCCTGCTCCGGGGCTGTATCCTTGCCCGCAAGTATAACGCCGATTCCGGATCAACGGGGCAAAATTTCCGCGTTGACAGGGCGGGTGACTGGTGTAGGGTATGCCGTGATGACGTCATCCCTCTGGATTATGAATGGAGAACGAAGAATGAAACTTGGAACGCTGCCGAAGTTTCCGCTGGCACATTTGCCGACGCCGTTGACCGTGGCCCGGAATCTCTCCGCAGCACTTGGCGGGCCCGAGATCATGGTCAAGCGGGATGATCTGACCGGCCTGGCGCTGGGCGGTAACAAGACGCGCAAGCTGGAATATCTGATTGCTGATGCCCAGGCGCAGGGTGCAACCCATGTCATTACCGTGGGCGCGGCCCAATCCAACCACTGCCGCCAGACTGCAGCAGCGGCCCGTGTGGCGGGGCTGAATTGTGTGCTGGTGATGAACGCATCGAGCGAAGACCCAGATATTCAGGGAAACCTGCTGCTCGATCATATTCTTGGAGCCGAGACGCGTATTGTGACCGACAAGGAAGCCCGTCAGCCGATGACGATTCAGGTAGCCGAGGAGCTGCGGGCTCAGGGCTACGTGCCCTACCAGATCCCGGGCGGCGGCTCGAACGCGATCGGTTCCTCCGCCTATGTTGCGGCGACCTATGAGCTGATGGCGCAACTGGTCGAATCAGGGGCAAGCCCGACCCGACTCTACACGACCAGCAGTGCTTCTGGCGGGACGCATGCCGGCCTGGCGCTCGGTGCCAAACTGGCCGGGGTTCCCTATGCCGTGCATGGGGTGTCGATCGAAGGTCGTGCCGATCACCTGAAGAAAACGGTTATTACCCCGCTGGCGAACCAGACCGCCGAATATCTTGGGCTCGATGTCCGGCTCAGTGAAGATGAAGTGATCATTCACGATGCCTATACCGGCCCGGCCTACGGGGTAGCCACCGAGGAATGCCTGGAAGCGATCCGGCTCTGCGCCCGGACCGAAGCGTTGCTGCTCGATCCGGTCTATACCGCCAAGACGATGGCTGGCCTGATCGATCACATCCGTACGGGTGAGATCGGCGCGGACGAGACGGTGATGTTCCTGCATACTGGTGGGGTGCCGGCAGTGTTCGCCGATACGGCTTCGATTATTCCGGCGATGCAGGCAGCGAGCGTTTCCTGAGATGCTTCGTGATCCGGAGACACGGCGAAAACTCGCCCTGTTCGGGATTGTTCTCGGCGTGATCGGCTCCATCGGCGTCATCTGGTCGGTTGCGGCCGGTGGCGCCGAGATCTGGTCGCTGATCATCCTGATTCCGGTGTTTGCGGTGATTTCCCGACTGGGTCGACTGGTCGGGCAGATTACCGAGAAGCAGGTCAATGAGCGTCGCGAAAAACGGCGTGATCCGGATCGCTAGTGCCGCCTGATTCGCTATCCTCATCAACTGGATCGTTCTCTGTGGACCAATCATCTGAACCGAACGATGCGCTGAATCCAGATCGCTGGTTCGTCGACGTCGCAACTGAACTGCGAACCCGCGAGCGTGATCGCTTTCTGACCTACTCCGTGCCCGATCACCTTCGGGAGGATGTTCTCGAAGGCGGTCTGGTCTGGGTTCCGCTGCGCAATGGACACAAAGTGGGGGTCGTTGTCCGGGCACACCGGGAACCGCCCGAGTTCGAGGTACGGGACGTTCAGGCGATCGTTGAGCCCGGATTCCAGTTCACCGAAGATCAGTGGCAGGTGATCGAGTGGATCAGCGAGGAGACCGTCTGCACGCTGTACGATGCGGCGTTGCCATTCTTCCCGCCTGCGGCGATCAATCGTGCGGTGGAACATCTGGCATTGCGTGATCCGCTGCCGGTATCGGTCGATCAGTTGACTCCGGCTCAGCGAGAGCTGGTGCTATTTCTGCAGCGACGCGGTGAGGTGAGTCTGGATGTCGCCCGCCGGGCGATGGGCCGCCGGCTGACGAGCATTATTCCGACGCTGGCAAAGCAGGGTGTGCTCAATCGGATCGTCCGGGTTCGAGCCGGTGCCCCGAAGACTCGCAAAGCTCGGCTGGTTCAACGGACCAGTACCCCAGTCCCCGATCTCCGCAAGTCCCCGGCACAGCGCCGGGCGATGGAAGTGCTCCAGCGACGCCTGCTGCTCTCCGACGGTCACCCGGTAGCCTGGAGTGAACTGGTCCGGCACATCGGGGTGAATGACCGAGCGCTTAACGAACTCAGGCGAAAGGATCTGATCGAGATCGATCAGGCCGTCGTGCCGCAACCGACGGTGGATAGCGATCACCCTGATGCCCGGGTTGTCCGGCTGAGTGAAACACAGCACGCGGCGTGGCGGCGGATTCACGCCAGCCTCCGGGAGAGCGATTTTGAGGAGATGCTCCTTCATGGAGTGACCGGGAGCGGCAAGACCGAACTTTACCTGCGGGCGGCGGCCTGGTGCCTGAGCCGGGGCCAGGGCGTGATCATGCTGGTGCCAGAGATCGCGCTTGCTTCGCAGATCAGCCGCCGAATCGCATCGCGGTTTCCCGGTCGGGCGGCGATCATCCATAGCAATCTGCCGGAGTCCGAGCGATATCATATCTGGGACGGGGTTCGTGATGGGCGGATTCCGATCGTGGTCGGCCCGCGTTCGGCATTGTTCTCGCCGATGCCGGATCTCGGGCTGGTGGTGATCGATGAAGAGCATGATCCGTCCTACAAGCAGGCGCAAATTCCGCGGTATCACACCCGGGATGTGGCTCGACTGATTGTCCGGAACCACAACGCACTATTACTGATGGGGAGTGCGACACCGGATGTCAGTACCTACCAGCGTGCGATCAGCGGCGAGATTCAGCACCTGCGACTACCGGAACGGATCGGGCACCAGCCGGGGGTGGGGTCCAACGGGAGCGGCCCGCCGTCGCTGGAGCTTCCGCAGGTCGATGTCGTGGATATGCGTGAAGAGCTGCGGAACGGCAACACGGGGTTGTTCAGCCGGGATCTGACTGAACTGATCAACCAGACCCTCGAGCGCGAGGAGCAGACGATCCTCTTCCTCAATCGCCGGGGATCGGCAACGTTCATCCAGTGTCGTTCCTGCGGCTACGTTGCCGAGTGCCCACTGTGCGATATTCCGCTGGTCTATCACCCGGATAGACGACGGGCGATCTGCCACCGGTGCAACTATCAGGAGCAGACCCCCACCCGCTGCCCGGAATGTGAACTGATGACGATCAGCTACTATGGCAGCGGTACGCAGCGCGTCGAGAGAGAGGCCCGGAAGCAGTTCCCCGACGCACGGGTTCTGCGATGGGATCGAGATGTCATCCGCGGCAATGTCACGCACGAATCGCTGATGAATCAGGTCCTGAATCGGGATGTGGATATCGTGATCGGAACCCAGCTTATTGCCAAAGGCTTCGACTTTCCAGACGTGATGACCATCGGGGTGATCAATGCGGACGGGCAGCTGCATCTCCCGGATTTCCGGAGCGGAGAGCGCACATTCCAGCTCCTCATGCAGGTCGCTGGCCGCGCTGGACGACGCACCGCTGGATCCCGGGTGATCTTTCAGTCGTACAGTCCGAATCACTACGCGATTCAGGCCGCTGCCGAGCACGATTATGAGAGCTTCGCTGATGAAGAGCTCGCCTTCCGGCGGTTGCACGATTACCCGCCATTCTCGAGAATGGTGCGCCTGCTGTATCGCAATGAGGATGCGGTGGAGTGTGAGGCGGCCGCCCGGGAGCTCGCGGACGATCTGACGGTGGAAGCCGAGCGTGCGGGGCTGCGTGGTGTGGAGCTTCTCGGCCCGACGCCGGCGTTCGTTGCCCGGATTCGTGGGTACTACCAGTGGCAGATCATTCTCCGGGGGCCGGATGCCCGCCAACTGGTGGCTGATGCTGGAATTGCTCCGGGTTGGCTGATCGATGTCGATCCGATGAGCATGATCTGACGGCGCCAGCCGGGTGAATCGGTATACTAGCGATTGGACGCGTTGGGCGTCTTTCCGCGCAGAGAAATTACGAGGTAGCAGGAGATCATGGCGGAACTTGAGATCATCACCGAGGGCGACCCACGGCTGCGGCAGAAGGCGTCCCGGGTTCGAAAAGTCGACGACGATGTGCGCAAGCTGGCTCAGTCGATGATGGAGACCGTCGAGTCAACGCCCTATGCAATTGCACTGGCGGCTCCGCAGGTTGGCGTGCTCCGGCGAGTGATTGTCGTGAAGCTTCCGGCCGAAGATCCCGAGGAAGCCGAAGAAGGCGAGGAGCCGGAAGGGCCGGTCGAGCTGATGCTGGCCAACCCGGAAATCATCCGTTCATCCGGACAGCAAACCGGGATCGAAGGGTGTCTGAGTATTCCTGGCTGGATCGGTGAAGTTAAGCGGGCGATGCACGTCACGGTGAAAGCACGGGACATGAGTGACAAAGAAGTCCGGGTCAAAGCATCGGGATTTCTGTCTCGCGCGTTGCAGCACGAGATCGATCACCTGGATGGCATTCTCTTTGTCGATCATGTCGAGGATCGGGAAACCCTGCGGTACGAGCCGTTCGATGACGAAGACGACGAAGATGCGGCAAGCCCGGATACGATCGGTCAGACGGAGGAGTCTCGCAGCAGCTAGCTGGCGCTAGTCCTGTTGATCGTGCCGGGTCCGGGTGTCTGGTGTGCCCTTACCGGTCTGATCGATCCGACAGCCTTCGGCGACGATAATGGCGTCGATTACCCGCAAGCTCTCCTGCACGCGATCATTCTCATTGAACACGACATAATCGAAGTCGCGCACCTTCCCGAGTTCCCAGGATGCGGTGGTTGCCCGCTCCATCAGGGCTTCGGGGTCATCCGTTTTACGGCCTCGCAGCCGTGCGGTCAGTTCACCCATCGTCGGGGGAAGCAGGAAGATGAAGATCGCGTCCGGCATGATGGCGCGGATCGTTGCGGCACCCTGGACATCGACCTTGATGACGACGTTCCTGCCGTTGGAAATCTCATCTTCGACACGTTTCCTGGGGACGCCATAGAGGTTGCCATAGACTTCGGCTGATTCGAGGAAATAGCTGTTCTCCAGCGCCTCTTCGAACTCTTGCCGGTTCATGAAGATGTAGTGGACGCCATCGATCTCGCCAGGGCGGCGCGGCCGCGTTGTTGCGGTTACCGCATAGGAGTAGTCTGGATGGCGCAGGCGCATCTCTTCGATGACGGTATCCTTGCCAACCCCGGAAGGCCCGGAGATGACGATGAGCCGTGGGCGGTTGAGTGAGCGCAGATCATCGATCACCTCATCGGCCTGTTCGTTGAGTCGAAGATCGTCTCTCACCAGTTCCGCCTCGCTTCCAGATCGGGAGCGTTCCCGATCACTTGGTCCGTTCGTCCCTCGCGCATGATGACACAAAACTGTGTCCCGATGCGAACTCGTGACGAGAGTTCAGGACATATCGATTCGATCGCCGGTAGACTTTGGTGGAGTGCAATGGTGAGCGTGGCTCGGGATTGATGGAAAGTAGAGAACGCCTGTGTTCGATGTTCTGACGATAGCAGCGGTGACCGATGAGCTGTCTGATCGGGTCGTCAACGGCCGGATTCAGAAAGTCATCCAGCTTGACCCACTCAGCTACGGGCTGGAGGTCTTCAACCATGGAAAGCGCCGCATGCTGGTCGCCCGCGCATCGAGCCAGACGCCGGGACTCTACCTCTCGGAGACACGGTTGACGGCTGATCCAGACCAGGTTTCCCCACTCCTCCTGCTGCTTCGAAAATACGCCCGTGGTGGGGCAATCGTCGGAATCGAACAGCCACCACTCGAGCGCATCGTGCGGCTGAGTATAGCGAAGCGATTTTTTCCGGACAACCGGGCCGATGACGATGAGGATCTCGACAACGAAGATGCCGAACTGATTTATACGCATATGATCGTTGAACTGATGGGACGACACAGCAACGTGGTGCTGGTCAATGACGATGATCAGATCATGGATTCAGCCAAGCGGGTTACTCAGGAGATGAGCCGGGTTCGCCCGATTCTGCCGCATCGTAAGTATGAGAACCCGCCTCCACAGACGAAACAGGACCCGCGGAGCCTGGATGCCGAATCAGCACGCGGAATTCTGGAAGAGGGCGAAGGCAAGGTCGCGGTTACCCAGCATCTGGTGCGGGCGATCAATGGGTTCAGCCCGCAGATGGCGAACGAAGCAGTCTACCGGGCCTTCGGTCAGAACGATCTGAAGATCCGCGACATCGAGCCGGACGACGAGACCGCCGGAAAGCTGGCGGCCGGAGTTCACGAGGTTGTCACCGCGATGGAGGCCGGGAACTGGGAACCATCGGTGTATATCGATGATGACGTTGTTCGCGCGTTTGCACCCATTCGGCTGCACTTCATGGAGGCCGAATACGAACATGAGGCCCACGAGACGATCTCTGCGGCTATTGAGCGAGCGCTGGAGGCCGGCGGGGTACAGAAGCCCGTTCGACACGCCCAGCGTCGCGAGACGCTCATTTCCGAGATTCAGAACGGGATCGAGCGGGCTGATGCCCGGGTGCGATCGCTCACCGAGCAACTGGATCGCGCCGAGCATGGCGATGAGCTGCGAGAGAAGGGCGAGTTGATTTACGCCTACCTCTGGAAGATCAACCCCGGAGACGCTGAGCTCGATGCTGACGGAACCGTGGTTTCCCTCGATCCTGACCTCTCGGCCAGCGACAACGCCCAGCGGTATTTCGAGCGGTATCATCGATTGAAGCAGGCCTCCGAGAACCTGCCGAAGCTGCTCAAGCGGGCTCAGGCCGAGCTGGATTACATGCGACAGCTCCGGACCCAGGCGGAACAGTCCGACGGGATCGAGCAAATCGAACAGCTACGCCGTGAACTGCAGGCGCACGAGAATGCCCGGTCCGCCGCGGCCAGCGATGGCAACAAGAAGAAGGGATCCCGGCAACCGAAGCCGAAGAATCCGGACAGCTATCGCACTGAGCGGTCAGACATCATCTATGTCGGTCGCAGTGGTCCGCAGAACGAGCGTGTCGTGTTCGATATGGCCGCGGGAAACGATATGTGGCTGCATGCCAGAGGGCTTCCCGGTTCGCACGTGGTGGTGCACTGGGGAGGACAGCCGGATGATCAGATTCTGGAGCGGGCGGCATCTGTGGCAGCCTGGTACAGCTCCGGACGGACCAGTACCAGTGTCGAAGTCGATGCAACCGAGTGCCGGTTTGTCCGAAAAATCCGCGGTGCCGGGCCAGGCATGGTGACGTTCCGCCACGAACGGACCCTCAATGTCCGCCCGCAGAGCCCGGAAGATGCCGGCCTCGAGCCACGCTAGAGTCCCCGACCGCGGTATTGCAGGATTCTCCCGACAGCCCGGCATGGGTTGGCTGAGGTGGCAGGGGCTATCCTCAAGATAGACAACTGGGGCAGCGCGCCGGATTGTCGACATTCCTGGAATCCACACGAAAGAGTCACCGTGCTGAGACGATCTCGATACAAAAAAGAGATGTGGCGGCGAATCTCTGTTGCTGCGGTGGGGCTGGGTATGCTGGCGTTCGCTGCTGGCTGCGGTGGCGACGATCCCGAAACCATCGAGGTGGATGGTGGCGATCCGGCGATCGGTGAAGAGCTGGTGGTCTCCTACGATTGTGCGTCGTGTCACTACATCCCAGGGTTTCCGGAATCATCTGGCCATGATGCTCCGGGCCTCCAGCTCTGGCCCAATCGCGCGTTCGTGGCCGGTGCGGCGCCAAATCGTCCGGAGAACGTCATCTCATTTCTGATGGAGCCGGACAGCATCCAGCCCGGAAGCGGAATGCCGAACCTGGGTATTTCGGAGGAAGAAGCCCGCCACATCGCGGCCTACCTCTTCACCATCGGTGGTCCGGAGTAGGAATGGTTCGAAGCTGATTTCCCCACACACTGACCGAACAGGAAAACGCCCCGTGATGTTCACGGGGCGTTTTACGTTGACTCATTTGTGGCTTCGTCTAGCGTCGCGTCTCATCGCTCTCGTCTGGATCGGGTCCAGCACCTGCCTCAGGAGTGGCCACCCAGCCGATACTGAATCGTGACAGCAGGAGTCCGAGCTCATACAGCAGGTACATCGGAATGGCGACCAGCAGCATGTTGAACGGATCCGGTGTCGGGGTGATGATCGCGGCGGCGATCATACAGCCGATCAGCATGAACTTCCGGATGGACGCCAGTCGCTCGGTACTGACGATGCCGAGTTTCACGAGTACGAAGATCACGACCGGCATCTGGAAGACCAGGCCGATCCAGAGCATCAGTCTGAAGTAGAAACTGAGGATCTCACTGGCGCGGAACGCATCTTCGAACACAACCGGCCCGTAGCCACCTGCACCGAAACCGGCGAGGAAGTTCAGGGCGCGTGGGACGACGATGAAGAACGCGAACGCCATACCGGCAACGAACAGAATGGTCACTGGTATGAGTGCGAGACGCACGTAATAGCGTTCCTCGCTGGTCATGCCCGGGCCCATGAATGCAATCAGTTGATACATGAGGACAGGCATCGCCAGGGCGACGGCAATGTAGAAGCCGACGCGCATGAAGGTGGAGAAACCCTCAGTCGGGCTGATCAACACGAACGTTTCCAGCCCGGAGAAATCCGCCATGACTCCCAGAAGCGGGAAGGCGAGAAGCAGACCGATCACGAACGCGATCGCGATGGCAATGGAAGAGTAAAGAATCCGCTGCCGGAGCTCCTCAAGGTGCTCCTGTAGCGTCATCTCCTCAAAAATGTCTTCTGGTTCCGGCTCCGGGAGCACCGGAGCATCGGTTCGGCCGCGAACGCGATCGATGATACTGACCATTGCCTCTGCTCTTGCTGTACTGACCGGGCCGTCGGCGACGCTGGTTCACGTAAACGTGGACGAAAACCCGGTCAGAATGTGGCGACTATGACGAGCTGGCGTTCTCATTGATGAAGTCGACGGCGTCTCCAACTGAGACGATGTTGGTCGCTTCTTCGTCGGAGATCTCGATGCTGAACTCCTCTTCGAGCTGCATAATCAGCTCGACCAGATCCAGTGAGTCTGCATTCAGATCCTGTACAAATTCGGCTTCGCGCGTGACTTTTTCCTGCTCGACGCCGAGTTGCTCGGCTACGACTCCCTGTACACGCTGGAAAAGCTCGTCGGACACCCCTGCCTCCTCTAACCTTCTCTTATCCCGTCAGTAGATCTGACCGTCTAAACGTTCGGTATTATGCACGTTCCGCTGTGTCGAGGGCAACATGGCAATTGCCGGCCGAGCTGTTCTCAGTGGGAGGAGGCCAGTCCGTTGGCGATTGTCCCCAGTACCCCATTGACGAACTTGCCGGAGTTATCGCCACCAAACTGCTTGGCGATCTCTACGGCTTCATTGATTGCGGCCTTCATCGGCACGTCCGGTTCACCGGTGAGTTCATAGATGGCGATTCGCAGGATGTTGCGATCGACCGCCGGCAACTGATCGACCGGAAAGGTCGGCGCTGCATCGGCAATGCGTTGATCGATTCCCTGCTGGTTTTCCTGGATGCCGGTAATCAGGCGCTCGACATATCGACGCACTGTCTGGGGTTCGTCTTGATCTTCCAGATACCGCGCCAGCACACCAGAGACGTCATGACTGGCGACATCGGATTCGTACAGAACCTGGAGTGCCAGGGTGCGTGCCTGATGTCTGGTATTGCCAACGGACATGGCTGGATCAACTCCTCAATTCGTCGGGCGAGTTCGTGGTTCGGACAAGGGTAATGCTCCCGGAACGGATTGATCTGTAACAACGCAGGCGGGAGCAAGACATCGTTGCGGCAATTGTACTTGCCAGCGAGGAAAAGGTGGGGGAAATCTTTGCGGATTCGGGGTGGATTCGTCAGATTCGCGATTCACTCTGGTTTCTGCACAACGAATGGCCAGCCGGAATCGACTGGCCTGTCTGTAATGTCTTCGAGATGATGAACCTGCTACGGGCTAGAGCAGTCCGTGGCTGGGCTCTGGCATCGTGAAGATGATGGCGAAGATCCACGCGCCGATGACGATGGCGGTTACCAGCGCAACGACCAGGATGATCATCTTTTCACGGCCAGTAAGTGGTTTGCGTTCGCTGTCGTCCATAGCCGGAAGGCTCCTTTCCCCGTTAAGCACCCTACGCGCCACATTCTAACTCATTTTGCACCTCCGGGCACTTCCAGTTTGTGGGGGATTGTCTGACTCAATTCGCTGGCAGAAACTTCGCATAATCCTCAAAACTTGCATTGTCCCGTCTTATCTGTCACGGTAACTGAAGCTATATGGATGGATTTGCACAATAATTGGAGCGGAAGCGTATGTGGGGTTGGAAGACGGTTGAGCGACATGTCAGTCCGGCGTTGTCGATTGATGACGCATGCTCACGACTGGAAACCGAAGGATTCGAGCGTCAGTCTGGCGACTCCCGGCATGCCACGTTCGTCCGAGAGGGCACACGCGTCACGACAGATGGACAGAAGACTCCGGTTGAACTTGCCATTGCCCAGACGGACTCTGGCCTGATCATGCATCTCCGATACCGATCGTTTGTGCTGTTCGACACGGGAGACCTCGAAAAGTTCGGGGGTGAACTCCAGGAGATGTTGCAGCCAGGGGCTGCCTGATCAGCTGGATTGCTGACTGCCCTGCTCAGTGCCTGAGTCATCGTCAGGCGCGGGCAGGTCTTCTCGCTGCGGCACATGTCTGACCCGAACCATATTGATCCGCTGACCGCTCATCGACAGAATGCTGAACTCGAGAACATCGGTCTGGAAGGCATCACCCGGATCCGGGATCCGTCCCAGTTGCTCGAAGATGAATCCCCCGAGAGTGTCGGCGTCTTCGGTCGGGATCACCACGTTCATTGCCTCGTTGAAATCCGAGATCGAGATTGCGGCATCGACGATCGCTTCTTTGGTGTTGATGCTCCGGATCAATCGACGTTCAGTGCCGTATTCAGATGTAATCTCGCCGACGACTTCTTCAATCAGATCTTCCAGGGTCACGATGCCGGCCGTTCCGCCGTATTCGTCGATAACCACGGCGAGTTGAGTGCGGCGCTCCCGCATTTCGTTGATCATCGAGACGATCGTTTTCGTCTCCGGGACGAACAGCGCTGAACGCATCGCGTCTCTGGCCGTCATTAGTGTGTCTCCACTGTGAGCCCTGAGCAGGATGTCTTTGGCGTGGACAACGCCGATGATGCTATCCATATCCTCTTCATAGACCGGCATCTGTGTGTATCCCTTGACGGCGATCGTCTGGGCGATATCCGCGATGGTCTCGCTTGCCTGCACGCCGGTGACGTTGATGCGCGGCATCATCACTTCGCTGACCTCGGTCTGTTCCAGCTTCAGAACGTTTCGCAGAATCTCGGTCTCTGCCTGACGCAGTACACCGGCTTCCTCACCCATCATGATGACGGTCCGGATTTCGTCCTGACTCAGCGCCCGATCCCGGGAACTGGCTCCGGCAAGGGAAGCAACCCCGGACGCGATCCAGGTCATGACGATTGCCAGTGGCTTGAAGAGGAGGTTGAAGAGTTCGAGCAGAGGTGCGTAGATCTGCGCCATTCGCTCGCCATGCCGGATGGCAATCGTCTTCGGCGTAATCTCACCGAAGATCAGCAGGGCAAGGGTAATGACACCTGTGGCCACCAGCGCACCAGCCTGAGCGCCAAGAAACTGTGAAGCTAGCACCGTAGCCAGTGCCGCCGAACCGGTATTGACCAGATTGTTTCCAATGAGAATCGTCACCAGGGTCTCTTCGGAGCGATCGAACAGGCGCCGGACCCGGCTGATCCCACGGGCGCCGGTATGCTCCAGATGACGAATCCGTATCTGTTGCAGCGAGACGAACGCGGTTTCGGAGCTTGAAAAGAACGCGGAAAGGATCAACAGGCCCAGAAGGGCCAGGATCATGAGTGTTCCGCCGTCGGCGTCCATATAGCTACGTCTCCATCGTGATCAATCGAGCTCTCGGGAACGAGTTGCACCAGTCGCTTCAGGCTCAGTCGTCAACCGGTGTTGGTATCTCCAGCCCTGATTGTTCAGGTGCTGGTTCATAGCTTATCGCAGCGATGCGTCGGGACAGAGTGCGAAGTTCGTCCATCAGTTCAGGTGGCCGTCGAACCTGGACAGGCCAGGGCATGCTACTGACAAAGGTAGCCAGCCAGGCCAGCGATCCGGTATCGCAGGTCATTACCAGCCCCTCCGGGGTCTGCGTCAGCTTCGCCGAGATCGCCGAGACCCAGCGTTTAGCTTCCCGTTCCGTGGTTTCCAGAAGGAGTTCCACCGCTGGCTCGGCAAACCGTTCCTCGAGTGAACGAAGAACCGTATCACGAGTATCAAACCCTTCCGGGCGGGTGAAGGTGCGGGAGAGTATCCGGTGGCGGTGGATTCGATCCAGCCGGAAGACCCGGATTGCGTCTCGCAGATGGCACCAGCCTGCCAGATACCACAGGCCATCCCGGAGAATCAGCCCATACGGGTCGATGATACGTGCGGTCTCGTTATTCCATGTTCGGTAGCGTATCCAGACCTGCTTCTGATCCTGAACGGCAAGGCTGAGATCGAGCACCGTCGTTGCCGGGGCTGATTCGACGGGCGAAACATCATCCAGAACCGTTGACTGCATAATAGCGCCAACTTGCTGCTGCACCGTTTCGGGCAGCACACGACCGATCTTGGCCAGCGCGCCGGAGATTGCTGTTTCGTCGGACTGAATACCGAGCCGGTGAGCGTGAAGCAGGCCGAGGGTGACGGCGATAGCTTCCTGATTGGTGAACATCAGCGGTGGAAGCTTGTAGCCGGGCCGCAATCGATAACCACCGTAGCGACCACGTTTGCTGACCACCGGGATTCCGAGCTCCTGAAGCATGGTGATGTAGCGCCGCACTGAGCGCGGGGTTGTCTCCAGTCGACGGGCCAGCTCGTCGCTCCGGATCTGACCGTAGGTCTGGAGAAGTTCAAGTACCGTGAGAACCCGGGTAGTGGGGTGATACAAAGCTCAACCATCTTTACGCAAGATTGGAATTAATGTGGACTGATTCTAACCACAATTACCACTACCATCAATTCATCGGCCGCGTTCTGAAGCTGGAGATACTGAAGAGGAGTAAGCCGGAGATGGATGTCACCACAATCCGATCGATGATCGCCTACGATTCCTGGGCAAATGCCCGGGTACTCGACTGCTGCGAGCAACTGACTACCGCACAGTTCACACAGGAGGACGAGACGCCCTGGGGGTCGATTCGCGACCAGTTCGTCCATTACTTCCTCATTGAACGTCGCTGGCTAAGTTGGGCGGACGGTTCACTCAGCGGTGAAGATGCTTACGGCCTTCAAGCTGATCCGCTGGATTACCCCGATCTGACAGCGGTGCGGCAGATGTGGCAGGAAAACGACGTTCAGATGCAGGCGTTCATGAATCAACTGACCGGGAGCACGCTGGAGCGGTCTCTCAAGGTAGAGTGGCCAGGATTCGCGTTTTCAGTCCCGATCTGGCAGGTACTGATTCATATCTCTCAGCATTCCATGCAACATCGAACCGAGATCACGGCCGCTTCCTCGAAACTCGGGGCTTCACCGGGAGATCTGGACTACCTCTTCTTTGTCCTTGAGTAGCGATAAGCGGGCTGCAGGTATCGGTTGTCTCAGGACTGATTGCCTACTCGTGCTGGATCTCACCTGATGGTATTGTGTCCGCTGTGCCGGGTACTGGCAGGGCTCGGCGGATGCAATTTCCTTTTTGCAAGTTCAGGGGTTCAGGAGGCGCGCGATGTTCAGGCAACTACGCCAGTTCGGTTTGCTGGCGATCACAGGAGTTCTCGCGATATTGGTACTAATTGGCTGCTCGAGCCTGGGGACCGATGACGACGGGGCAACGGCCAGTGACAATGATGACAACGTTGTCGAGATTGCCGGTCAGGATGCTGACGATGCAACCGACACCGATGATGCTGCGGTGTCTGATGATGACGATGCGGCTATTAATGAAGAAGACGAACCAGATTCCATCGTTGATATGGGTGTCGTGCTGTCGCTGAGCGGGCCAAATGCGGCCTACGGCGATCCGAGTAACCGGGGCATCGAGCTGGCACTGGAGGATTTCGACAACGGTCTGGGACCAGAGGGGATCTCGTTCTCATCTCAGACGCTCGATGATGAAGGAAGCGCTGAGCGCGGTGCCGACCACTTTATGACGCATGTCGAGGATGGCGTTGATGTGATCCTGGGTCCGACGTTGTCCAATACCGCGTTCGAAGCGCATCCTGTGGCGCAGGACAATGGGGTACCGGTGCTTGCGATCAGCAATACCGCGGCGGGCATCACGGATACCGGCGACTACATCTTCCGGGTGTCGCTCTCCGAGGATGCGGTTGTGCCACAAACCGTTGAGGTGATTTCGCGGGCGTGGCAGCCGGAGACGGCGGCCCTCGTTTTCAGTGAAGACGACGCCTGGTCGCGCTCCAGCGCTGAGGCGTTCCGTTCGTCGGCTGCCGACGAAGGTATCGAAATCATCACCGAGCAGGACATTTCCAGTGAAGCTGGAGACTATTCGGAACAGATCGATACGATCGCGGACGCAGAACCGGACGTGATTCTGCTCTCGGCGCTCGAGGGAGCATCGATCGCGTTCGTTACGCAGGCACGAGAAGCTGGACTGGATCAGAACATCGGCTGTGGAAACGGATGCAACACCGGCACGTTCATCGCCGAGACCGGTGATGCATCCGAAGGGTTGATCCTTGGCTCTGCCTGGCACATCGATGTCGATACCGAACAAAGCGCTGCGTTCGTGGAGCGATACCAGTCGCTGCATGGACAGGATCCGGACCAGTTCTCGGCTCAGGCCTACGCCGGCATGCAGATCCTGGCCGAAGCATCCGCCCGGGCCGAATCGATAGCCCGGGATGCGCTGCGGGACGCCCTGGCTGAGCTCGGCCAGATCGACACGGTGCTCGGCCCATTCAGTTTCGATGATGACCGGAATGGCTCTCACCCGGCGGTCATCAAACAGGTTCGCAGCGGCGAGTTCGCCATCTACGGAAAATAGCTCGCTGCAACGCGTTGCATGCGCAGCATAGCCACTCAAGGCTTGTCAGAGATGCGGGATGTGTTGTGACACATCCCGCACGCGTATGACACACAGGAACAGTTACGCGATTGCCTGTCAACCCCGTGAATTCCCCAGTTTGCCCGTCAGGACAGGCAAAAACGTACATACCTACTGTCCGGACACAAATTTTTGTGACCCTTTAGCTGTGACCGTACGTCTCAGCTCTGAGTCCAGTACCAATTTTCATGCAATTTTCAGGTTTCATTTTGCCCGTCTGCATGGGGAAAATGAGCCTCTGTGGACCTCTCCTGACACGTTTCACTGTCGAGAAATTCCGTTGACTGATTTGCAAATTCAGTGTCTACGTGTCATATTGGGGGTGTTCAAAAAGACCCGTGTTCGATGGTGTACGTACCAGTAGCGGGCACGAGATGGAAAACGGGAAGGGATCTGGTTTCCATCGCTCCGGCCGATCATCACAGCATTTCGCCTTCAGAGCCGGACAAGACAGGCAAACAGGATTATGGTTCGCATCCAGGTGCGTATCAGCGGTATCCCCACGCCTGGTTCTGGTCCGAGAGGCGTTGAGTCGCCAGGGTGAAGTCTGATCGGTGTCAGTGTGGCAATTACTGTGACTTGACGGAATGGGGGTCGGCGCAGGGGATTGCATGGTCTTTTCAGCGGAGAGTTTCCAGCTTGACGCTGGCTTCGATACAGGTGGTTTCGCGGATCTGACGAGCAACGTATGGACGTGTGTTCGATCAGGCTATATGACGAGGGATCTAGGGAGAGGTACCAGATGAAGCGAATCTGGTTTTCGCTAATCGCAGCGGGATTGCTCACGATTGCAGCCATTGCTCCGGTAGCGGGCGAAGAAGAGTCGATTACCGTGAGCCTCAGCGAAGTTGATGGCTCGGGGGTTGAGGGTCAGGCACGGATTGCACAGCTCGACGATCAATCGAGTGTCGAAGTGCTGATTACGACCGGCCTGGAAGATGGCGCCGTTTACTCCGTCAATATCTATGAAGGAACGTGCGACGACCTGGGCGACGTTGCATTCGAACTCGAAGATATCGTCGGTGGTGTCTCTGAATCAGAGATCGATGCAAGTCTGATGGATCTGATGGATGGCAATCACGCGGTCGCCGTTCATGCTCCGAATGGCGGAGATGAGACCATCGCTTGTGCCGAGATCGAAGAGGCAGGCGTTGGCGGACCCGGCGTCGATGACGCAGACGACGCGGTTGCCGATGACGTAGACGATGCGGTTGCCGATGACGACGATGTAGCCGTCGACGACGATGACGCGGTCATGGACGATGACGACGACGCAGTCATGGACGACGACGATGCTGCCTACGATGATGAAGACGACGCAGTCGCCGAAGAGGATGACCACGCTGATGATGTCGAGGACGCAGTCGTCCCGGCAGCTGGCAGTGTGGGAGGTCCGAGCGGTGACACCCTGGCCCTGATGTTTGCCTTGATGGCAGGTTCGGCGCTCGGGGTAGGCGTTCTGATTCGCCGCAAGGCTGGTCGCGCGATTCTGCGCAGCTAGTCTGTCTTGAGCGGTGTTCAACGAGTACCTTGCCCGTGCAATGAGACTGTATCGTTGTCAGAGAAACTCGTTGAATGCTGAAGACTTGCGGTAGCACGCAACCCAATGGCCTCGCGATTGCGAGGCCATGTCCATACTCCGCAATGGCGGACCCGGCACTAACCTGACTCCATACCTCCTCAGTGCCACGTTCATTGCGACTCATGACCGGTTGCTGGCCGGTTCAGAATCAGATCACACGTGTGACGCTCATGGGGATTGTGGGCGCCACGCGACGGGGAATTGGAAGTCGCTGCTCGAACGGCCACCTGGGCGATCCTCAGAGCGCAAACCGAGGGCAAACTCTGACGAGACGAAAATCAGGGGTTGACGGCTCCGTTCCTAACTTGATAATAATCACCAACGCGAGTTTGTACTGTTGAATTTGTCTGCTGGGACCGATTCGGGGTAATATGCCCAACATCGAGTCGAGTTACAGCACAACTGGAAACGGTGGGTTCGTAACCACAGGGGTAATGGCGTTACCCCGGTAGTGTGTTACAGGCATTCCATCATACGGACATTTGGGAGCACCTGGCGGGAGGCACATTTTGTTGACGTCGCGACATCGCTGACCAGTACCTCCATCGGATGAGTGTTCACCATCGAGATCGGTCCAACGGGAAGGGAGTCGATCTGGATGGCGGGGGTCAAATTGGATATGAGCGCGGGGAGTGCGCTGTATTCAGGGGGCTGATAATTGACGCGGGGGTAACCTGTTTAGGTCCATGCACGGGCATTAATGACGGAGGCACAGCGTGAGTATCAATGAGCAAATGGCACGTGGCGGCGTAATATCGATCATCGGTGTCGTTGCACTGATCGTTTCGTTAGTCGGCGCGTCGGCGTTGCGGGGGACCATAGCCGAACTTGAAGTTGATACCAAAGAGAGCGTTGTGCTCACACTCCAGGATACGGAGCAGTCAGTACAACGGGTATCGACGGACCTCGATAACGTGAGGCCGATCATCGGAGACGCCGAGACACTTATTACCGTCGATGTGGGTGACGTCCTCCAGTCGATCATTTCCAGTGTTGAAACGGCGGAGACTACCGTCCGCGATTCGTCTGGTGACGTATTTGGTCAGATCGATGGTATTCTCGAGGATTCTGAAGAGATCTTCATCGACATCGATGAGTTCCTCGGTGATGGCGATGAAACGCTGGCCGACCTCCGACTCCTGGTAGAAGACTTCGACGAATTCACAGCCGAACTCGTTTTCATGGGTGATGACGTTCTTGAAGAACTCGAAGCCCTCCTCGACGATGGCGAAGCCACGCTGGCCGATTTCCGGGACTTTATTGACGACATCGACGATGAAACTGCCGACATTATCGGTATCAGTGACGACGCCCTGGACTTCCTCTACGACCTGATCGATGACGGCGAAACCGCAATGATCGATCTTCGGGATCTTCTCGACGAACTCGACGATGAAACTGCTGAGCTCTTCCTCGTCTCTGAAGACTTCTTCGAAGTGATCGATGAGATTCTCGACGAAGGCGAAACCGCGCTGATCGACTTCCGCTCGTTTGTTGACGACGTCGATGCCGAGTCCGCTGATGTGGTCTCGCTGAGTGACGACGCCCTCGAGACCTTCCGGGATCTGCTGCAGGATGGCGAAGAGGGACTGGTCGATATCCGCGACGTTGTTGATGACATCGACGCTGAAGCTGACGAACTCTTTGTTCTTGGTGATGACTTCTTTGATTTCATCGACGAACTGATCGACGAAGGTGAGTTCGCCGTCGAAGATCTTCGCCAACTCCTCGATGACCTGGATGTGGAATCCGAGGACATCATCGTGAGTGCCGGCGACCTGATCGATGAGCTCCGCGTAGCCGTGGACGATGCAGAGGCGAGTGTTGTAGATCTTCAGGATCTGGTGTCATTGCTCGAAGAGGGCGGCGATGACATCTTCGTGTTGACTCGTGACTCGCTGGACTGGCTGATCGAAGAGGCTGAAGCGCAGGACGACGTTGACCTCGAGAACATTGTCACGGTCACGCCGTCCGATCTCCGAATGTACGCAAACGAGCTGCAGACCCTGCTCTGGGATGCTGAAGAAGAGCTGGGCATCACTGCACCAGACATTCAGATGATCCGCGATGAGGCTGACCGGCTCGAAGAAGACGACGAAGTGCTGGTTCTCGGGTTCGAGCTCGATCCAGTGGCCGAGGATGCGAACCTGCTCATCGACGAGTTCGAGAGCGAGTGGTCCGAGATCGTTGCCTGGACGGAAGACCTGATCGACGAGCTGAGTGATGATGCACTTGACACCGTTCGGGATATCCTCCGCGAGATCGATAGCCTCCGGCAGGACTTCGAGGATGAGCGGATCGACGTGGTCATCGCTGGACACGATCTGATCGATGATATCGAGCAGATGGGTATCACGGACGTTCGAGACTTTGTTCAGGACCTGCGTGACTATCAGGATGATCTTGATGAAGAACGCATGGACCTGGTCATTCTGGTGAACGACCTGCTGGATGAAGTTCAGGAGTTCGGCATCGACGATGCCCGGGCAATGCTCGATGACCTCGAAGAGCTGCGTGACGACTTCGACGAAGAGCGCGCTGACCTCTTCATGGTCACTCATGATCTGATCGACGATCTCGAAGAAATGGGTATCACTGACATTCGAACGCTCGTTCAGGACATGCGGGATGTTCGCGATGATCTCGATGACGAGCGGGTCGACATTATCCTGATGACCCACGACCTGATTGATGATCTGGAAGAGGGAACGCTGGGCGAGGCGCGAACCGCACTGGCTGACCTCGAAGAACTCCGCGATGCGCTTGAAGAAGATCGGGTAGACCTGATCCTGCTGATGGGCGACGTGGTCGATGAGATCGAGGACCAGGGACTCGTGGAAGCTCGATCAGCGCTCGACGATCTGTCCAACTTCCGCGACGATGTCGAGGACGAACGAGTCGAAATGATCGTGGTGATCAACGACTTCATCGACGAGGTCGAAGCCAACAGTCTTGACGAAGTTCGGGATCTGGTGAACCGGATCGATGACGAGCGGGTGGTGTTGCTGGGTACGTCCAGCGATATGCAGACTGCGGTCAACGATATCGCTGACGATATCGCGGACATCCGGACTACTTTGATGGACACGGATATCGAGATTCAGTCCGAGTGGACTGGCCATCTGCAGATTGGTTACGACTATGTAGACATGGGCCAGGAAGAACTGGGAGTTCTGGCAGCGAACATTGATCGAACCGCCGCAGATATCGAAAACCTGGATATCTCCGGTACCGCTAACACGGCGATCAACCTCCTGCTCTGGGGTCTGCTAATCCCACTCTGGGTCCTGGTTACGGTCTGGGGTGTCTTCACCGCCTTCCGGGGTTACCAGCTGGAACAGGCACGTGAAGAAGAGGAAGCCTATCGCTCCTAGGCAGCGTGAGACAGGCTAAGCACTGAAGTTCAAAACGCCCCCGGTCGGAAATCGTCCGACCGGGGGCGTTTCTCTGCCTCTCTCAGATGACAGGCCTGCGTACTGAATGCGGGACGCTGGTGGAGGCTCATCACTGTTGTCTTGATGTGCCCGGATAGCCAGCGTTGGACGGTACACTGCCGCGCCGAGCGCTCGGCGCGGCAGTGTCGGGGTATCGAGATGGGGGAGTGGTTCAGGCCAGGATCAGGCGATGTTCAGGACGTAGTCCGACAGAAACTCATTCTGGAACGTGCCGTCCGGATCGTAGCGGCGCATCGCAGACCGGAACTGTCCGAACTTCGGATAGCGGGAGGCCACGGTTTCTTTCGGAATGGTGGAGAGTTTCCCCCAGTGCGGCCGCGGATCGTATGGAGCGAGCACTTCTTCCAGTTCGGGCAGTCGCTCCATCAGGGCATTGAGGTCAGCGTTCCACGAGAAGTGAATCCCCACGGTATCTCTGCCATAGGCCATACTCATCCAGATGTCGTCGCCGGCCATCGAGCGAATTTCGGACGTCTTGATGATCGGCGCAATGAGCTCGCGTTGTTGTACGAGTGCCCGAAGCGCGTGAGTAGCCTGTTTACGATTGACGAAGTACTCTGTCTGGAGATCGTCTCCATGGGGGCCGATTGCATCCATACGGAAGTGTGGCAGTCGCTCGTGCCACGGCCCCGGGGTGCCGAGTTGCTCGGTGCAGTCCCCTTCTGGTTTTCCTGGAGAGGGGTGCCTGGTGACGGTGGCGAGACGTGCTCCAAAGAGTGTCGATGCCACCGGAGTCTGCTGGCCAGGAGTGGCGATCTGCTTGATCCAGAGCTGCTCGATCTCCTCCTCCTGCCAACTGGCGAACAGACTGACGCTGTAGCCGCTGGACATGATCTCATCGAAATGATCCCAGAGCTGACCCAGCGGCAGGTTCTCGTAAATGTATTGCTGAACCGTGTAGGAC
>REEK01000153.1 GCA_007695115.1 Sphaerobacteraceae bacterium | reverse complement strand
GTTCAGATCGTAATCGTTTCGCTCCCAAAAACGGCGGGTTCCCGATGATGAAATCGGCTTCGGGCCACTCGGGTTCGCGGGGATTGTCCGGATCGCTCAGATCGAGAATCGAGTCCTGCAGCTTGATCGTCTCCATCGGATCGAGCACCGGATCATCCTGCACGGCGTGGGCGTTGAGCCGCATCCACTGCAGGTAGCCGATCCAGATAACGGTCTGGGTCAGCTCCCGGGCGTAGTGGTTGATCTCCAGCCCGTAGAGCTGGGTCGGGCGGACCTGCGGCATCAGGAACGGCAGTCCATTGATCGCGGCATACTGAGCGACCTGCTTCTCCAGATCGAGCAGGTTCTCCAGCGCGACGTAGAGAAAATTGCCGGAACCACAGGCGGGGTCGAGAATTCGGACCTGACGCAGCTCGTCCTGAAATTTGAAGAGCAGACTGGCGAGCTGGTTCTTTCGGTTCTCTCGGGTACGCGGCGTGGTCGCGGAATCCCAGTCGGCCTTCAGCTTGTCGGCCTGCTCGCGGACCTCGTTCCAGCGTCGGCGGAGCGGCTGCATGACGACCGGCTCAACCACACGCTCGATGTCGCCCCGGCCGGTGTAGTGGGCTCCGAGCTGGGACCGGCGAGCGGGATCGAGCGAGCGTTCAAAGAGCGTGCCGATAATGGCGGGTTCAATGTAGGACCAGTCGAGCCGGGACGCACGCTCCAGCTCTCGCAGTTCGGTCTCGGTCAGGTCCAGCACGTTGATCTGATTGAACAGCCCGCCGTTGAAGCGGCTGATCGTCTCCAGGTTACTGACGCCACCATCACGCATAGCGGCTAACAGCTCGCCGATCTGGGTGGTGAACGACTCCGGATTTGCGGCGGTGAACTTGATCAGTCGGCTGAAAATACGGTTCGGCAGCAGTCCAACATCTTCAGCGAAGAGGCAGAACAGCAGTTGAACCATGAAATGGGCGGTCTGGTCGGGATCGTTGCCACGGGAGCGGAGTCCGAGCGTGATCTTCGCAAAGCGTTCGGCGGCTTCCTCGGTGACCTGGGCAGCGGTGCGCTTTGGCCGGAGTTTTTCCGGGTCGGTGAATACTGCCCGCAGGGTGCGGAGCGTGTCCGGGTTGTCCAGCTCATCGAGCTCGATCGTGTGGATCTGCTTGACGGTGCCGGTGAAGTTGGTGTGAATCTGAATCCGTTGCAGATCGGAGACGATGAGCAGGGGTGGGCTCTCCAGCGCTTCCCGGTAGAGCAGGAGTTGCTGGTAGGCGTCGTCCAGCCGGGCGCCGGGGCCCTTGTACTCCCAGGCGAAGCGATCGCGATACCAGACATCGGCAAACCCACCTCCACCGCTGGTCTTCTCGGCACCTTTCTCGAAGGTGTAGAAGGAGCCATCGCGGTCGGCCTCAACCGGAGTAGGCACGCCGAGCATCCGGCAGAGATCGATGAAATGCTCCTGCGATGCTGAACTCTCTTTGAGTTGATTATCCCGCCATTTGGCAATGAAACTGGCGGGGGATGTGGTGGTGCTCATGTTCGCCCTCATCCCCTCATCGCCGTCTCGCAATGCTTGACGGGAGACGATTGTGGGGGTGGATTCTCCGAAGATGCAAAGATGACTGGTTGTTGAGGGGCATTGTACCGGAGAATCGTCGCCTCGGGAACGGAACGAGATTCTTCGACAGGCTCAGAATGACGTGAAGATGGGGAACGGCCCTCACCCCCGGCCCCTCTCAGATCCTTCGGCAAGCTCAGGACAGGTGCTGGGAGAGGGGGGAACAGCTGACCGGATGGGGGACTTTACCTTGCATGGAACGGCTGAGATGCGGGGCACAGTTTCTGCATCGTCCTACCGTCTTGCAGATCATTCTGGAAAGGATTTTTGGACCATGAAGTTTACGGTTCGTGATGCCGGGGAAGTTGAGATCCGACGGGAGGGCGATCAGCTGGTTCTGGTCGATGCCCGACCGAATGCAGGCTGGGATCTCGAGGAAGATGACGCAAACGATGACGAAGCCGAACTCGAGGATGGCGAAGAATCTGAAGATGCAGACGGTGAAGAGCTCGAAGTGACCTTCGTCCAGGGGAACCACGAGGTCGAGTTCGAGGCGGAGATCGTCGATGACCGCTTGCTGATCGAGATCGAGGAGTCTTGGCACGGCGTCGAACCAGGCACGTTCAATGTCGGCGAAGCTGGCACCGTCGAAATCCGACGCGATGGTGAGCGGCTGATTCTGGCTGGGGTTATCGCCAACAACGGCTGGGATTTCGAGGCCGAGCGGGAGGTCGAAGAGAACGAAGATGAGGAGTCGTCAGAGCAGGAGATCGAGGTCACCTTCACCAGCGGCGATCACAAGGTCGAGTTCGAAGCGACGCTGGAGGATGGTGAACTGGAGATCGAGTTCAAGACGAAATGGTACGAGGATGAGGAGTCGGCGTAGCGCGGCTAGGCCCTCACCCCCGGCCCCTCTGCGTTCTTCCCATGTAGGGGCTGGCGCCCCTGCCAGCCCGGGTTTGCGGGACCGCCATGTGTACCCTATGGCCCTCACCCCCGGTCCCTCTCCCAATACTGGGAGAGGGGAGGCATCTGGTCAGATTTGGGCCTTATCCCATCGCCTTGCGGGTTTGTTCGCCGAGGCGGGCGATGCCGATGTCGATCTGGTCTTCGGCGATGGCGCTGAAGGCGAGGCGCAGGTTACGCTGGCCGCGGCCGTCCGAATAGAACCCGACACCCGGGATGAACTGCACGCCGGCATCGACACACTTCGGCAGGAGTTCGCTCGCATCGACGCCTTCCGGCAAGGTCACCCAGAGGAAGAAGCCACCGTTCGGCTTGGTCCAGGTGCATCCTTCCGGCATCTCACGCTCCAGCGCCGCCAGCATGTGGTTGCATCGCTTGGAATAGATCTCACGCAGCTCGATCATGTGCGATTCCAGCTTGCCGGTGCGCAGGTACCAGTCGGCCAGTGCCGCAGAGTAGCTATTGCGCAGGGAATCGACTCGACCCCGCATCATCGTGGCGACGATATCTTCCGGGCCGACCATATAGCCGAGTCGCAGACCGGCCGCGATCGTCTTGGAGAGCGTGCCGAAGAAGAGGACATTGGCCCTCTTCGACAGCGAGTAGATCGTCGGCTTCTTCTCGCCACTGAACCGGAGATCGAAGTAGGCATCGTCTTCAACGATCAGCAGACCGCGCTCGTCGGCCAGTTTCGCGAGGCCCTTGCGTCGCTCCAGGCTCGTCTCCACCCCGGCCGGGTTCTGGAACGTCGGGATGGTGTAGAGGAACTTTGGCTTCTTGCCCTGTGATTCCAGTTCATCCAGCTTGGTGCGCACCAGCGCCGGATCGAGTCCGTCATCATCCAGATCGATGTTGATCGTCTCGGCACCGGAAAGCTTGAACATGTTGGTGGCGCCCATCCAGGCCGGGCCGTCCGCCAGCACGATGTCGCCGGGATCGAGCACCATGTCGCAGAGCAGGGAGAGCCCGCCGGATGCGCCCGAGGTCACCAGGATCTCGTTGGCCGTGGCATCGATCTCCTGATCGCGCTTCAGCTTCTGCACCAGCGCTTCGTTGAGCTCATCGCCGCGGATCGGGTCCTGATAACCGAGCGCATCGACCCGGCGATTCTCCGCCAGGTGTTCGGCGGCCTGGGCGATCTCGTTCAACGGCAGGGATCCGACATCGGGATCACCATAGTTAAAGGAAACCAGCCCTTCCATCGGCTTGCGTGATGGGCGATTGACCGCTGCGGCGATCTTTCCTCGACGTGACCAGCGATCAGACCATTGTTCGACCATACGTGGCATCCCTTCCAATCCGGAATCGTGCGTCCTGAACGCTTCACCTGCTACTGCCCGGTGGGGCGTTTGCCCCGCTGTACATCGTTGCGAATATGGATCGAATTCGTCTCGGTTCGTCTCGAACCTGCCCGAGTATAGCGCATGAATAAGGAAAACCGGGTTGGCACAGGCTATGCGTCCGAACGGGCAGGATGCAGACAGGTAACCCGGCAACGCGATACAGGCGAGCACATCGAAAGGGATACACCGCGATGAATACGCAACTGAAAGATCGAATGATCGGCATTCTGGTGGCAGACGGAGTAGATGCTGGCAAATTCTCCACCCTGGTTCACGAGCTCCGCAACGCTGGAGCCAACCTGGCGATTATCGGCCCTGCCGAAGGTGAAGCCCGAAGCTGGAACCCGAGCGGCTGGGGCGAGCCGATCGCGCTCGATGAAAAACTTGCCGAGGTCGAAGCTGATCGTCTCGACGGGCTTGTGGTTCCCGGTGGGCAGATCGCTGCCGATACCTTGCGGGCCGATCACGCGGCGGTCGATCTGGTTCGTCGAACGATCGAGGCGGGCAAACCGCTGGTGGTTATCGGGCACGGTGCCTGGTTGCTGGTAGAGACGGATCTCGTCGGCGGCATGAACGTCACCGGCTCTCCGACGATCAAGACGGATCTTCGGGCTGCTGGTGCGGACTGGTCCGACGATGCGGTGGTGGTCGATCTGGGCGTGGTCACGGTGCAATCTTCCGAGCATCTGGAAGCGGCGATGCCGAAGATTCTTGAAGAGTTCGCCGAAGGCCGACACGATCGCCCGGGCATCACCGATGTGGTGGCAGAAGCCTCGGATGCATCGTTTCCGGCCAGCGATCCGCCGGCCTGGAAGCCAGGAACCGCAGCACCGGGAGCGTAGAGGCGATGGCCCTCACCCCCGACCCCTCTCCCAATGCTGGGAGAGGGGAGGATTTGTTTGGAAAACCT
>REEK01000150.1 GCA_007695115.1 Sphaerobacteraceae bacterium | reverse complement strand
AAGATCGAGGAGGACGACTACAGGATCATCCGCGATGCGATCGAGCAACACGCCTCGGCAACATCCGGCGCATCGTCCTGACCGACCTCACCCGAACTGGGTCCGGGCCGGTCGGTTAATCGGTCCGGCTGTCTCATTGTCAGTTCAACTGCCAGATCGCCGCGTTCAGCACGGTGGCAAACGAAACCCAGAGGAAATAGGGCACCAGAAGTAACGCAGCAACCCCGGAGAACGGACGCGCCAGCCAGATGGTTGCGGCAATAGAAATCAGCATCGGGATGATCACTACTAGCCCGGCCACTGGTGATTCGAGCCCGAAGAATGCGGGAGTCCAGAGCCCGTTGAGAACGAGCATGATGGCGAACACCACCATCAACCGGTTCCATTCAGGAGCGCGCTCGCCTCGCGTCCAGACCAGATAGAGCGACACACCAATTCCGATGTAGAGGATCGACCATACAGGCCCAAACACCCAGTTCGGTGGGTTGAACCAGGGCTTGTCCAGTTGCTGATACCAGCTATCGTCACCGGTCGCGAAGAAAATCGCCCCGAGGAACCCGGGCGACCACGCGATCGCAATAGCGATCAACAATGTCAGTGCATTTCGGAGATCGCTCTGTTGTGTTGTCACTTCAACTCATTCAAGGCACAGGATGGCGGTTCGTTAGCACAGAACTACGCGCTTTTCATGCCAGCTTCCAGCAGTTGAGTCGCGATATCGTCGAAGTCGACCGGCCAGTATCGCTCGGGGCGTGGTCGAAGAACTCCGGGTTTCCCATCCTCGGGACGACAATTCCGCAGCGTTTCACACCACTCAGCCGGAATCGCCTCGATTCCACAGGTCGCGCCGTAGAGCGCCCCACAGATTGCCGCATTGGTATCGGTGTCGCCACCCCGGCTGATCGTATCGGCCATCGCGTCTTCGATCGAGTCGGCGTGCAGCAACTGATACATCGCGTTCTGGATCCCGATTCTCACCCACCCCTGGCTCTTCGTAAATGGCTCAGGTGGTTGGTTACGTCCGTCCTCGAGCCAGCCACACAGCGTCTCGTGAAGGCCCTGGTCCTCGGCAATCTCGATCGCCCGGGCGAAGGTTTGCTGGCGATTCAGCCCATCCCGGATTACATCAGCGATCGTCAACACAAACACCACGTTCGCGTCCTGGGTGATGTCGTTCGGATGGGTAATCCACGCGTCCTCACGGGCATATCGGGCCGCGAGATCCCGATCAATATGTGTTGAAAACACGCCGAGTGGACTGATCCGCATCAGGCCACCGTTTGCCTGGGAGTCGTAATTCGGCGTGCCAGATAACCCGGCGCTGATCGTGCCTCCCATGTCGAACGGGTCCGATCGATACCAGCCCTGGTAGGCATCTCGGGCAGCTTCCTGCTGATAGCCGCCATTTGAAATGATCGCCCGGGCCAGGTCGAGCGCCAGCTCGGAATCGTCGGTAGGCTGTCCGGCGATCGTGTTCCAGGTACCTCCATCCTCCATCTGCCGCACGCCATCCGGGTAGCGGCTGGCGATCATCTCTGGGTACTGAAATTCCACCAGACTTCCCAGCGCATCTCCGGCCAGTTGTCCAGCCAGACACCCACGAGCCCGGCTTATCTGGTCGCTCATCACAGTCTCCACTTCAAATTCACAGTGACACTAGATCGGGTGTTCCATCGCAAAAACATACAGGAAACGTTCGAGTTCCGCGCGATTCCCACAATAATCTATCCGTCGAGCGTCCAGCGCTGAATCGAGTGAAACCTGCTTGCTCAGCACGGGAATCAGCGATCCACGCACATCGATAGTCAGGTCTGAGTGTACGGAGAACCCTTCACGAATTTCGACAGCCCCATCCTGAACGTTGATCAGAATTTCGAACGTGCCGAACTCCAACGAGATCAGGCATGTCCAATCGCCGGCGCGATCTGACTTGAAGGAGCCTCGCAGTGCGCGTATCGCCGGATCGACGTACCCATGACCATCTTCGGGGACCGGCAGTGACCGGGCGCCCCACCTGCCGAGGCGGAGCAAGACATCTTCCAGCTCACGGCCGTATGGAGTCAGGCGGTAGACCACAACCGATGGCGATTGCTCCGAGCGGGTTCGCTCGATCACGCCTGATTGCTCCATCTCGCGAAGTCGAGTGGTCAGAATATTCGTCGGGATAGATTTCAAGCCGCGGTGAAGCTCCGAGAAACGCTTCGGCTCACCCAGCAAGTCGCGGACAACCAGCATTCCCCAGCGCTCACCAACGAGCTCGAGCGCTCGGGCGATTCCGCAGAATTGACCATAAGTCCGTTTTGCCATAACTACATTTCAACTCGACTATTGACATCCAGAATCGCTGGTGTCAGAATGTACTTGCTTTTTGCAAGTATACAATGTCAGGCACCGGGAACGGCACGCTGTCAGACGCAAGACTGGAGCGGACCTTGCGCTATACATTCAAAATTCAGTCTTCATGAATCAGAAAGGAACAGAATTGGAACTCCAGGAAACTCCAGAGGTAATCAAACGCGACGAACAGTGGAGCGCTATCATCCCGGTGGAGGCATCTCTGAATGAATGGGACAAAACGATCCAGGCGATCCCCAGGCTGATCTCCGAGGTTCAGAATCAGGGAATTCACCCAGCCAGCCCGCTCTTCTATCGCTATCGCCGAATGGGCGATCAGCACGCCCCCTTCGCACTGGAGATCGGCTTCGCACTCGAAGACAAGACACATGTGGAGGGAGAACTTCTCTTGTCCGCTATGGAACCGGGCACCTATGTGACCTACCTGCACCGCGGGCATCCAGATCAACTGTTCGAGGTCGATCCGTTGATCCGCGAATGGGCCGCAAATGAGGGAATCGAGTTTTCGATCACTGACGAGAATGGCTACGAAGCATGGACTGGTCGCTATGAGTTCTTCCTGACCAATCCCGATGATGAGCCAGACCCCAACAACTGGGAGATCAAACTCGCCTGGCTAACCACGGGATAGTCCCTTCTTTGGATGCCAGAGAAGAAGCTAAGGCACCACCGGGTGGTGCCTTGAATACAGACAACCAGCTCGCGCACAACATTTGAAAGATTCTGACTCGATCGCTGGCTCCATGTCGAAAATGTCCGATCCCGTTCGTTAACTCGCCAGAGGCGCCTGACGGGCAGGCGAGTTTGAACAGAACGTCGCAAGTGAAAGGAACTCCAATGCGAGTCATGGTCATCATCAAAGCAAACGAGCACTCGGAAAACGGTGTCATGCCGAGTGAGCAGCTGCTGACGGAGATGGGCAAATTCAATCAGGAGCTGGTCGATTCCGGAATCATGCTGGCCGGCGATGGCCTGCATCCAAGTGCCCGCGGAAAGCGAGTGATCCTCGGTGGCGAGAAAGCGTCGGTGGTCGACGGACCGTTCGCGGAGACGAAGGAGCTCATCGCCGGTTTCTGGATCTGGGAAGTCGAGTCGATGGACCACGCCGTAGAGCTAGTGAAACGGATTCCGAACCCACCCGAGGAGCAAGTCTCGGGCAACGAAGGAATCATCGAGATTCGACCGATCTTCGAGGCTGACGACTTCGGGGAAGAGTTCACCCCGGAGGAACGCGCTCGAGAGGACCAGATGCGGGCCACGATGGCTGAACGACGATCCTCGTAGGCCGCTCTTCTCCAGGCATTCAGCAACCGGGCCGGATTGTCTCTCCGGCCCGGTTACCAAGCAAAATTTGACAAGGAAGGCCCCCGCAATGAACTGGTCACTCGAAGTCGTGGTGGTTCCGGTCACAGACATCGACAGCGCAAAATCGTTCTACCACGAGAAACTCGGGTTCAACGTCGACCACGACACCTGCATCGGCGACGATATTCGTATCGTGCAACTCACACCCCCTGGCTCAGGCTGCTCGATCGTGATCGGAAAGGGAGCCGGGCTGAACCGCATGGACCCAGGGTCACAGAAGGGTCTGCAACTCGTTGTCGGAGATCTCTGGAAAGCGCATTCCGAACTGACTGGGCGAGGCGCTGAGATCTCGGACGTCCAGGTAATTTCGCCGGAAGGCATCAGGGCGGCCACATCAGACGATGACCTGAACAACGCGGGGTTCGTTTTCTTTGATGATCCAGATGGCAACAGCTGGGCTATCCAGCAAATCACATCTCGAGGGGTCTGAACCGAGCTAGCCGAGCGGCATCGCCACAGAAGACCCGGGGCCCACAGTTAATCTCATGACTATTCGTCACATTTCGGCCTGAAACCTGTACCTTCGGACAGTTGAATGGTATATGACTAATGCTAATATACGTACAGAACACCTGTTCGCACACAGCGAGTAGTGACGATTGTCGCGCAGACATGGAAAGGCGTCAGTATGCAGTTTGTCCCGTACCTCAACTTCAACGGTTATTGCCGCGAAGCGTTCGAGTTCTATCACCAGGTTCTGGGTGGAGAGCTCGTGGCGATGATCACTCACGAGGACATGGGAATCCCGGGTCTCGATGAGGCCAGCAAGTCATTGATCCTGCACGCGAGTCTCAAAGTCGGCGACCAGACGCTAATGGCGTCGGACGTAACTGGCGACATGTCAACTCCACCGGTTCCAGTGCAGGTATCCCTGCAAGTCAATGGGGCCTCAGAGGCCGAGCGAATCTTCCACGCGCTGGCCGACGGCGGCAACGTCATCATGCCGATCGAGAAACAGGAGTGGGCCGAGCGCTTCGCGTTTCTGACTGACAAATTTGGCATTCCCTGGATGGTCACGACGACAACGTAGCTGTAAACGCTCACACCGAACAAAGCACACAGGGAAAAGAACATGTTGGACATCACCTCACGGGAAACGGAGCCACGGAGATGAACATCGTTCCGTATCTGAATTTCGACGGAAACTGCCGGGAAGCGTTCGAATTCTATCGCGAGGTACTGGGAGGTGAAGAACCCTCGTTCTATACAAACGAAGACGTCCCGATGGATAACCTGCCCGCAGGGATGGAAGACATGGTCATTCACGCGCAGCTCACGTTTGAGGGTCAGACACTTATGGGCTGCGACAATCCAACAGACTGGTATGAAGTCCCTCGGAGCATCTCCGTGTCGATTCAGCTCACCGACCCTGACAGAGCCAGCAAGTTGTTCACCGCGCTCGCTGAAGGTGGTCAGGTCTCGATGCCGTGGGGCGAGCAACCGTGGGGAGCCCAGTTCGGTATGGCAACCGACCGTTTCGGAATACCGTGGATGATCAACTGTGAACCAGCTAGCTAGGCAAAAGGCGGGGTCCAATTGGGTCGCGCTGGAACAATGCCTGACTGCACCAGCTTCGTAAAAGATGTTGTACCTGTAACCCGCATTCAGTGTTGAAAGGTAGATCAAATGGCAGGAGTTCGAGTCCTCGTCGGTACACGAAAAGGCGCATTCATTCTGACATCGGATGAATCGCGAAAAGAATGGGACGTCACCGGCCCCCACTTCGCTGGCTGGGATATCTATCACATGAAAGGTTCACCTGTTGACACCAACAGGATCTATGTCTCCCAGTCCATGGGGTGGTTCGGCCAGACAATCCAGCGATCGAATGATGGCGGCAAGAGCTGGGAAGCTGTAGGCAACGAGTTCACCTACGACGGCGTCCCCGGCACACATCAGTGGTATGACGGCACGGAACACCCCTGGGAGTTCACCCGGGTCTGGCATCTCGAGCCCTCGCTTACCGATCCAGACACCGTTTATGCCGGAGTCGAAGATGCTGCGTTATTCAAATCGACTGACGGAGGCCAGACCTGGAGCGAGCTTTCCGGCCTGCGAACGCACGCTACCGCTGACGGATGGATGCCCGGCGCCGGTGGTATGTGCCTCCACTCGATCATCATCGATCCAACCAACCATGAACGAATCTATGTCGCGATCTCGGCTGCCGGAACTTTCCGCACCGACGACGGCGGAACCACCTGGCGCCCGGTCAACACGGGGCTGAGCTCGGCGCATATTCCCGACCCCGATGCAGACGTCGGGCACTGCGTCCACAGCATCGCCATGCACCCAAAGAAGCCCGAAACCCTGTTCATGCAGAAACACTGGGACATCATGCGCACCGATGACGGTGCAACCACCTGGCACGAGGTGAGCGGCAATGTTCCCAGCGATTTCGGCTTTCCCATCGAAGTACACGCCCACGAACCGGAGACGATCTACGTAGTGCCGATCACCAGTGACATGGAACATTACCCGCCCGACGGCAAGCTCCGCGTCTATCGAAGTCGCACCGGAGGAAATGAGTGGGAACCGCTCACCAACGGGCTCCCGCAGGAACACTGTTATGTCAACGTTCTGCGTGACGCGATGTCGATCGATTCACTGGACTCGTGCGGAGTCTACGTTGGCACCACTGGCGGCCAGGTGTACGTCTCTCCGGACAGTGGCGACACCTGGCAGGCGATCGTCCGGGATCTTCCGTCGGTGATGTCCGTAGAAGTGCAGACGCTGAAATGATTCGGGTGGAGTTGCCGGTCGGTCTGAGTACGCTGGCCGGAACCGGCAGAGAGATCCAGATCGATGTACCCGGCGAGGTCACCACCCAGACCGTCCTTGACGCAGTGGAACGAGAGTTTCCGGTGCTTCGTGGCACGATCCGGGATCACACGACGCACCAGCGCCGCCCATTCATCCGATTTTTCGCCTGCGAGCAGGACTTCTCCAACGAACCGCCCGACACTCCCCTGCCGGACGCTGTTGTGTCCGGCAGGGAGCCACTGCTCATCGTCGGAGCGATCGCTGGTGGATAGCAATTAACCAGCTAGTCGATTTCGAACCGAAAGGGCGCGATCGTGACGCAGTCACTTCTTCGTCTTGGGGCAATCGCGGGGCCAATCTACGTTTTCGTTGTCGTCGGCCAGGTTTTGACGCGTGACGGGTTCGACATCACACGACATCCAGTCAGCGTGCTGGCGAACGGTCCATTCGGCTGGATTCAGGTGCTGAACTTCCTCGTGGTGGGTACATTCGTGACGCTTGCCGGACTCGGGCTTCGCCAGGCAATGAAATCAGGACCCGGTCACGTCTGGGGGCCGATGCTCGTGACCGCCTTCGGTATCGGGTTGATCGGTTCCGGAGTTTTCCCCGCCGATCCATTCGACGGATTCCCACCCGGAACCCCGGCTGGCAATGCGGCCGATATTTCGACCAGCGGCATCCTGCATTTCGCGTTCGGCGGAATCGCGTTCGTGAGCCTGTCAGCTGCATGCCTGGTGTTCTCGCGCAGATACTCGCACCTGCTCAATCGTGGGATGGCCATATTCTCGGCGGCTACCGGAGTTCTGTACCTCGTCGCGTTCGTCTCCGTTGCAGCGAGCGAGGGCGCAATGTGGGCAAATCTCGCACTCACCGCTGCGGTTCTCCTTGGCTGGATCTGGCTCACGCTTCTGACTTCAGCTACTGACGTTCAACTCTCCAGTCTGGGTGAGCGAAACGTCTCGCCGGCAACAGGCGCGCCGTAGTTTCCTGGAAAGGTTTGACAGAGTGACGGCTGTACTTACAGCAGACCAGTTCATCGGCAGGTTGCACGAATCTCAATCGGACGATGAACTGGCGAAAATCCAGCGCTACTTCAAGACTGATCCCGGTGAGTACGGTGAGGGAGATCGGTTCATCGGGGTCCGGATGGGAACCGTGTTCCAGATCGCAAGAGAGTTCATCGACCTGCCCATCGACGAGATAGAGCGCTTGCTGGACTCGGAAATTCATGAGGCCCGCGCCGGCGCGATGAGCATCATGGACAAATGTGCCCGTCGTAAATCAACCGGCGAAGAACGTCGCGAAGAGATGTTCGACCTCTACCTCCGACGGCACGACCGGATCAACAACTGGGACCTGGTCGATCTCGCCGCGATCCACGTGGTAGGTCGATACCTGGTTGACAAGGATCGATCGATTCTCGCCGATCTGGCGCATTCGGAGATCGTCTGGGAGCGTCGCACGGCGATCGTCGCCACGGCGTACTTCATTCGTCAGAACCAGCTCGACGACACCTTCGCAATCGCCGAGATCCTGATCAACGATGAGCACGACCTCATTCACAAGGCCGTCGGCGGCTGGCTTCGAGAAGCCGGAAAGCGAGATCAGCATCGTCTGGAAGCGTTTCTCGAGTCGCACGCCGCAAGCATGCCTCGCACAATGCTGCGCTATGCAACCGAGAAGCTCGATCCAGACCGGAAGCAGTATCTCAGAAGCCTTCGGTAGTCTTCTTTTCACGGTCTGGTGAGAAAGAAGATCAGGCAAGAAGCTACTGTAACGTAGCTGTCGCAATTACCAATCTCCTGCTGCCTCTCTCGCACGGCTCATGCTCCAGACTGGAAATAGAAGCTTGGAGCTTCTCCTTCGTCGCGGGCGTTACGAAGGACTGGAAAATCCGGCGAGAGGAGAGTTGAGGCAGTTATGAGACGTTACTTGCTTCGCGACACTCCGAAGATTGCGCTGTTCATGACCTTCTCACTGACGATAATGCTGATTCTGGCAGCGTGCGGGAATGACGTGGACAATGACGAACCAGAAACCGTTGCCGCAGAACCAACTGCGACAGAAGAAGTTGCCGAGTTCACCCCGGAGATGATGTATCGCGTGCTCCTGTCGGAGGAAAACACCGTCGACAGCGTCGCCTATCATCCAGATGGAGAGACGATCGCCGCGGGAACATTCATGAAGATCCACCTTCTGCAGGCGAGCGATGGTGATGAAACAGGAGTTCTGGATACGGACCACTCGGTCGCCGATCTGGAGTATTCCCTGAATGGCGACCAACTGGCTGCCGGGCTGGATGTCTACGGCGTCCACCTGATCGATCCAGAAGGTAGCGCAGAGCCACTCGTCCTCCACGGTGGAAACAACAACTACCTGGCGTTTCACCCGGACGGTGATCAGATCGCTACCGCGAATCGTGGGGCAGATCTCTGGATCTGGGACGTTGCATCTGGAGATCAACTTGACGAGTTCGTACCTTCTGAATCCGAATGGGCACTGGCAATCGCCTACTCGCCAGACGGTGATCACGTCGCACTAGGGAACTGGAACGGTGACATCTACCTGTTCGACGGCGAAACGGGAGACTTGATCCATACAATGGAAAACCCGGAAAGCTTCGGCTACGCCTACGATCTTGCGTTTTCGCCAGATGGAGACTACATCGCAGTCGCTGGTACCCGGAGCGACCGTGCGGAGGTCATCCGGATCTGGACTGTGGATGATGGAGCCGAGCACACAACGATCGACGCAGACTCTCAGACACGAGCAGTTGCCTGGAGCGCAGACGGAGAACAGCTCGCATTCGGGCACAGTGATGGCGTGGTGCTGGTCGATACCGAATCGATGAACGTAATCTTCGAGATCAGCTTCGACATTGCTGAGGGAGAACAGGGCTGGAACACCGACCTTGCCTACTCTCCGGATGGCACCCAGCTCCTGCTGAGCCGCTGGGACGGTTACATTGAGATGTGGCGAGTCCAGGAGTAGTATGAATCTCGATCGACACGAAAAAGCCCGCCGGACTTGTGTCCGGCGGGCTTTGTTCTGGTGGAGATGGGGGGAATCGAACCCCCGTCCAGAACCTTGAGCCATAGATCTGCTACAAGCTTAGTCGGTGTTTTGTTTCAATCCGGAACTCCCACCGACAGGATTTCCGGATCGATTACCGAATAGTCTTGGACTCGCCTTATTCGGTGTTCCGGCGAGTAGCACCCCAACTAGGTGTCGCCCGGTGCCAGTCCGGTCAGGGTGCGGACTGGTAGGGCGTCGCCACTAGATTAAGCGGCGAGGGCGAGATTTTCTTCGCCAGTTATAGTGTTGCCCCTTTTTACGTGGTCTGGGCAACCACGGCTTGCAAACTATGTACCTACGGCCCTGTCGAAGCCAGTCATCCCCTTGCAATCCATAATTTTACCTGATTACACCCGGGATTTCAACGCGCGCTCCATCTGGCGCTTCGCGTCACGCTCGGCCAGGCTCTGCCGCTTATCGTAGAGCTTCTTGCCTTTGGCAATGCCGATATCGACCTTCGCTTTGCCCCGAACCAGCTTCAGTCGCAGCGGAACCAGTGTAAAGCCCGCCGCTTCCTGCTGCTTCTGCATGTAATCGATCTGCTTGCGATGAACCAGTAGTTTTCTTGGCCGGTCTGGTTCGTGATTGTAATACGCACCAGACTGCATGTACGGCGAAATATGTCCACCGACCAGCCAGAGCTCACCGTTCTCGATCCTGGCATAGGCATCCCGCAAGTTTACGTTGCCAGCCCGAATCGATTTGATCTCAGACCCGCGAAGCTGGATACCCGCCTCGACCTCATCATCGATGAAATAGTCGTGAAACGCCTTACGATTCGACGTCACGACTTTCTGGCCGCTGCTATTAACCGTTGCCGGTGCTTTCTTCTTGCTCTTCTTCGCCATACCGTCAAGTCTATCCCGATTTGAGCGTGCGAACAATCCATCTACGCTGGCCAGGGGTGCTCTACCGATCGTAGCCTGCCCGCGCTACGTACCTGAGACACGTCTGAATTGAATCTGTGAGTCAGTCAGCGTTGCCCTGTGACGCCTCAGGCCATACAATCCGCGCATGACTATTGCTGATGACTACGCACAAATCGCGCCGTTCTACGATCTGGAGTTCGACGAGTTCGACGCGGACATTGAGCTCTACATCGGATACGCCCACATGGTAGGCGGGCCCATACTCGAACTCGGATGCGGCACCGGACGGACGATCGCTCCACTTGCCGAGGCCGGATTCAGCGTTGTCGGAATCGATAATTCACCCGCGATGACGGAGATCGCCCGGTCTCGCCTTCAGCATCATCTCGATTCAGGGTCTGTTGAGCTCATGGTAGCTGACATGCGCGATCTCTCCAACGTGCCGGACCAGAGCTACCGCCTCACCTTCATCGCGATCAATTCATTCCTGCACCTCCAGACACAGGAGGATCAGATCCTGGCACTCAGGCAAGTCCGAGAGCTACTGGATCGCGATGGACTTCTGATTATCGACGTGTTCAACCCGTCGAACGATGTGCTGTCCCGCATGGCCGATCGTTACACGTTCGATGCTGAATGGACCCGGAACGATGGCTCCCGGATTCAGCGATTCAGCTATCGACACCTCGATACATCCCAACAGACGATCACCACAAAACTGTTTTACGATGAGGTTGCGCCGGACAATGCATTGCGGCGATCCACCACCGAATACGTAATGCGGTATATCCATCGGTTCGAGCTGGAGCTGTTGCTGTCGATTGCCGGATTCGAACTTGAGGGGATTTACGGATCCTACTCGCTCGATCCACTCGAGCAGGACTCCGAGGTGATTATCGCAGTCGCCCATCGAACAGCCAACGAAGGCGAAATCTAGCCGTTACTGAAACGACCCGAAGAAGTCTTCCAGCCCCAGATGCACCGTTCTGGCAATCTGCTGCTCGCGCCAGCGTGAACCATCCTCGATGCCGCTTGCAAACGCCTGCGCTTCCCATGTACTGGAAAGAAATGACGCCTCGACGAGTGTCGCGGGCATCTCTGCGTTCCTGAGCATGGTGGAATCCAGATCCCGCATCCGGAATACATCTGGCGACATCGGGTTTGGCTCACCCTGATGGTACTCCGGTGTAGCCATCCTGAATCTCATTCGCTCCACGATCATCTCTGACAGAAACCGGTCTTTTGCCTCGTTGCCCCACATCGTCATTGTGTAGTTCTGCGTCGGATCCGGAAGAGAATTGAGATGCATCGAGACGAAGGCATCGCCACCGATTTCGTTTGCGAACTCGGCGCGAGCGGCCAGTTCGACATAGTAGTCATCGGTGCGAGTCAGACACACATTTGCACCGTCTGCCACGAGACGATCTCTGAGATCGAGCGAGATTGTCAGAACCAGGCCGCTTTCAGTCAGATCGAACGACTGATTCACCGTCCCCAGATCTTCCCCTCCGTGACCCGGATCGATGATGATCGTCCGACCGGAGATCACAGAATCGATCGACGCATCACCGGCGAAGCACCGTTCATCGCTATCGTCGAAGTTGCCACTCCCCACAGGCTCGGGAGTGGCAGACGCATTCGAGGTGTCATCTGGATTTTCCGAGAAGGATTCCGCGGTAGGCTCAACCGTTCCGGCTACGTCGGATGACGAATCGCCGCTGTCATTTGATGCCAGCAAGCCGTAGCTGATCATAGCGAAAGCGATTAGCGCGCTAACCGCAAGAAACACACGCATAGAGTTCCCGGAAAATGTCTAACAGCGTCTCGCCAACATGTCCGACCGTATCTTCAAATCTTACCGCATTCTTCAGTATAGACATCGCAAGTTCCGCAGAGGCTCGCCTACCCGGAACGAGAGGTGCCCTCTGCTATAATCGCGCAGTCACAAAGGGGAGGATGGAGACCGTGATCGACGGTGTAGAGATCAAGCAGCTCAAGACCAACGCAGACGAACGAGGCTCATTGACTGAGCTGATTCGCCGGGACGATGAGTTCTTCGAGGGGTTCGGCCAGTGTTACGTCTCGGTGAGTTATCCGGGCGTGATCAGAGGCTGGCACTACCACAAGAAACAGACCGACTATTTCACATGTGTTCAAGGAATGATCAAAGTACCCCTGTATGATATCCGTGAGGATTCACCGACCTATGGTGAACTCAACGAGTTCTACATCGGGGAAGATAACCGAATCGTCGTCAAGATCCCGATCGGGGTTTTGCACGGCTTCAAGAATGTCGGAGTTGTTCCCTGCTATCTGATCAACTTCCCGACCATGCCCTACGATCCGGCAGATCCGGACGAGTACCGGATTCCGCACGATTCGCCGGATATTCCATACGATTGGGACCTCAAGTTCCATTAGGACACTGGGAGCAACTATCTTGGGCAGTCAGCCGGTCAGCTATCCCCCGCAACTTGAGATCGAGCCTGTGGTCACTGCGCCAGACGCATCGGTCACGCTACCCGGCTCGAAGAGCATCACCAACCGGGCGCTGATTATCGCCGCGCTGGCCGATGGCACCACCACGCTTCGCGAGGCACTCTTCAGCGACGACACACGCTTCATGCAGGAATCGCTGAATCGACTCGGGATTGCGGTTAAGTCGGACGAAAGCCTCTCCCGGTTCTCGATCGATGGAGCATCCGGATCGATACCGAATGCCGAAGCTTCCATGTTTATCGGCAACTCCGGGACCAGTGCTCGATTCCTCACCGCTCTGGCCGGGCTGGGCAATGGAACCTACGCCATCGACGGCGTCGAGCGAATGCGACAGCGCCCGATTTCGCCGTTGATCGACGCGCTGTCCCAGCTCGGTGTTGATGCTCGCTCCGAAACTGGAAACGGTTGTCCTCCGGTGACGATCCGGTCGAACGGGATCACCGGAGGAACGGTCACGATGGCCGGAGATACCAGTAGCCAGTATTTCACTGCGTTGTTGATGATCGGCCCTGTTACGCGGGATGGGATAGTGATCGACGTCCAGGGTGATCTCGTATCCAAACCGTATCTGGACATGACGATCGCCACCATGGGCGACTTTGGCGCAACGGTGCGCCACGACAACTACCAGCAGTTCACGATTCCGGGCGGCCAGAGCTATACCGCCCGTGACTACTCGATCGAACCAGACGCATCGGCGGCATCCTACTTCTTCGCGCTGGCCGCAGTCACCGGTGGCCGGATTACGGTGGAGAACCTGGGTACTCGCTCGGTTCAGGGAGACGTCGAGTTCGTCGATGTCCTGGAACAGATGGGTTGTAAAGTCGAACGCACCGAACAGCAGATCACGGTGACTGGTCCCGAGAAACTCTCCGGCCTGACCGTCGATATGAACGCCATCTCGGACACAATGCCGACACTGGGGGCGATTGCGCCGCTAGCCAGCGGTCCAGTATCGATCCGGAACGTCGAACACGTCCGGCACAAGGAAACCGACAGGATCAGCGCAGTGGTTGCTGAACTCCGCCGGACCGGTATCGAGGTCGACGAGCATCAGGATGGGGTAACGATCTATCCCGGGCAGCCAAACCCCGCCATCATCGAGACCTATGAAGATCACCGAATGGCGATGAGTTTCGCCGTTCTGGGGTGCGTCGTACCGGGAATCACGATTGATGATCCCGGCTGCGTCGCCAAGACGTTCCCGGATTTCTTCACCCGATTGAATCAGGCGCTGGGCCGTTAGGGTTTTTCGGCGCGGATTCCATACATCAGCGGAATCGGTGGAATGTTGTCTGGAACGATCCACTTCCCGTTGGGAGTCTGACTCATGCCTGCCATATGGCCGGAGTTCGAATACGGGTACTCCCGGACATCAGCGATTGACAATCCCGCACGCAACAATGCGCCGAGAATATCGGCGATCCCCCAGTTGAACTCATAACTCGGGTGGGGATTCACGTACTCATCATCGCTGACACCAGGCAGTTCGGCACCCGGCTCGGCCTGAATCATTTCTCGCGCAACGTAGTCACCGACGCCGTCTTCCCAGACGTACAGCACAGCATCGCCACCGAAGCCTGAATATGGGAAAGTCAGGTTCCAGTCATCGTCGAAACACATCGACATCGGGTGAAAGTCAACCACAACGAACTGACCGCCTGGCTTGAGGATCTTCTCGACGCCTGCTGCCCAGGAGTCGAGATCAGACAGCCAGATGATCGCCCCATAGGAACAGAACACCACATCGAATTGCTCGCCGCTACGGACTGCTTCGTCGAGCCAGTCGTAGACATCTGACCGAATGAACGTCGCTGGAACGCCGCTGTCAGCACTCAACTTACGAGCAAACTCGATCGCCGAATCGGAGATGTCAACCCCGACGACCTCTGCACCCATCTGAACGAGGCTGAGTGAGTCCTGACCCGAGTTGCATTGAAGATGAACGATCCGTTTCCCGGAGATATCGCCCAGTAGCTCGCGCTCTTCGGCGAACAGCTTGTTCCCACCGTCCCGGTAAAAGACAGCCTGATCTCCCTTGTGGCTATTGTGAGCCTCTGTCGCCACATTCCAGGACAGTCGATTGCCCTCGTGCAGATCTCTCCGGGGACCGGACATCTAGATCAGCTCCTGTCCTGGTTCCAGATGATCGAGACGCGCCGACCGGTTCATGAGGTACAGATCAACCAGCAAGAGGTTCATCATCGCTTCGGCCACTGGAACCACCCGCGGGCAGATCGACGGATCGTGTCGGCCTTCCACCAGGACGATACGGTCCTGGCCGTGAATATCAGCCGTGCGCTGATCCTGAGCGACCGACGACGTCGGCTTCACGGCCAGCCGGGCAATGATCTGTTCTCCATTCGAGATCCCACCCAGCATGCCGCCGGCATGGTTCGAGACCGTGCGCACTCGACCGTTCTCCATGTAGAACTCGTCGTTGTGCTGATGGCCCCGCATCTTTACCGCCTGGAAGCCCTCGCCAATCTCGACCCCCTTGATTGCCGGGATGCTGAGCATTGCCTGCGCGATCATCGCATCGAGCTTGTCTGCAGTTGGCTCTCCGAGACCCACCGGGACGTTCTCAGCCCGAACCTCGACGATCCCACCGACGCTATCGTGCGATTCCTTGGCATCGGTGATTGCCGTGACCATTTTTTCTGCCGCGACTGGATCAGGGCATCGAACCAGATTCTGATCAATCTGCTCCCGATCAAACGTATCCATGGTGATGTTGGCAAGTTCAGACACAAAGGCGTAAACATCAACGCCGATATGCTTCAGCACCTGACGAGCGATCGCCCCGGACGCAACCCGGCCCCACGTTTCGCGAGCACTGGATCGCCCACCACCCCGATGATCCCGGTGGCCATACTTCATCCAGTAGGTGTAGTCCGCATGACCCGGACGGAACAGATCACGAATTACATCGTACTTGGTCGAATCAGAATCCTTGTTGTAGGTAATCAGCGAAATCGGCGCACCGGTGGTTCGTCCCTCGAAAACACCCGATAGAATCGTGACTTTGTCGCCTTCGTTTCTCGGCGACGTAACCTTGCTCTGCCCTACCCGGCGGCGGTCGAGATCGTGCTGAATTATCTCTTCGGAGATCTCCAGTCCCGCGGGGCAGCCATCGACGACCGCGCCTAGCGCTGGACCGTGCGATTCTCCCCAGGTCGTAACCCGGAACATTCGACCGTAGGTGCTCGCCATCAGTTGTCTCCTGTTCTTCTATCGAAATAAAGCACTTCAGCCCAGATGGCTGCCACTATCCTGCAGCCAGACCCCGTAAAGGTAGTAATCCTGTTGAGGTTTCCGCTCGAAGCCATAGCGTTCATAAATGAACCGGCTGCGTTCGTTTCGGGCCTGCGTCGAAAGACCGATTCGACCCGCACCGCTCTGCGCCAGGGCGTAGATCGACCAGTCCAGCGACTCCAGGCCGATACCCTGTCCCTGGAGCTCAGGGCGAACAGCAATCCGATCGAGATGTCCCCATGCTCGAAATCGGGTGACGCCGACATAGCTGACCAGTCGCCCTTGCGGATCGAAGCCACCGTAGATCTTCACACCCCTGGCTCGTCCGTAGTTAAGGAATTCGCCCTCGCTGTTCCACCACAACCAGGGAAACGCCTGATGATCCAGTTCAACGAGCGCCTCCAGATGGTCATCGCGCGCCACGACCATCTCACGAAACGTCAATCGGAACTTTTCCGGGTCGATGCTTGGAATCGTGGGCAATTCATAGATCAGGATATGCTCGAGAAGGTCGAAGCCCGCACGCTCATAGAGTCGCGGGTTTCGCGATTCCTGATGCTCGCTGAGGAGCGCCAGTTCCAGGCCCGACTCTCTGGAAGATTCCGCAAAGGCGCGCAAAAGTGGTGCGGCTCCCGTCTGGCCGGACAACTCCATCACGGTCGCAACATCCCGGCGATGCCGCCACGGACCCGCGATCAGGTACTCGCCAGTCTCCGGAATCCATTGAGAGATGTCTGGAAACTGCGCAACGAGATTGCGGATATCCGGCTTGTCGAATCGGGAGGTCCAGCCCAGTCGCAGGCGATGAGCGTCATCTGCCGTCAGCGGTACAACGGGATACGTCTGCGTCTCATTTTCGACTTCGAAATCGGCCATTTGCCTTTGCCAAACCCGCGGAAAGCGCCGCATCACTCGTCTATCCATACCGTTTCGAGACCAAGAATACCCATCGGCGTGGTCGTCAGTCCATTGACATGATCGGCCACCAGGGCGTAATCGATCGAATGATACAGCGGCATCACGACAGCGTTCTCCAGAACACGCTCATGGACCTGATCCAGAAGGTCATTTCGCGTCGTATCGTCCTGCTCGATGGCTGCCTCGTCGAGAAGCCGATCGACGTCCGGATCTGACAGATTCACATAGTTGTCCGGGCTTTCTGAATGAAAAAGTGCACGGATGAACGACACCGGATCTGGGCCGTCGGCGACCCAGCTGAGGACGAACATCCCGAGCTGGCGGTTGTCCATATCCGCGATGTAGTCCGACCATCGCAACTGAACCACTTCGGTCGTGATCCCGAGCTCTTCCTCAATGAAATATTTGAGGGCGACAGGGACGCTTCCTCCCGAGGAGTAGATCGTAATCGCGTCGACCGACGCGCCGTCCACGAGATCCCGGGCGGCATCTGGATCATGCTGGAAAGGGAATACGCTCTGCCCAGAGTCCCACATACCGGGCGGGAGGACACTCTCGGCCGTCTCCACCCGACCATCGAACATGATCGATGTCACCTGATCCCGCGGGAATGACTGCATGATCGCCTGACGGAGTTCCGCCTGGTCGAACGGCGGAATCGTTGTGTTGAACATGACGAAACTGGTGCTGTTCATGGAATCTTCCCGGAGTTCACCCGGAATTGGAGAGCCATCGTACTGAATCCGGTCCAGCACCGAAAGGGGAACTCCAACATAGTCGATCTGTCCGGTCTCATAGAGCTGCATCTGCCCGACTGATTCAGCACCGACTCGCATTTCGACCGTGGTCAGTAGCGGTGGGCTGACGTATCCATCGTGTGCCGTTAGGGTGATGAGGCTTTCCGAGTCCCAACCGGCGAGTTGAAACGGCCCACTTCCATTGGGATCCTGCCACCAGTCCCCCTCGATCTCGGCCCGGTCGACGTCAACGATCAGTGTCGACGGATTCGCCATCCGCTCGAGGAAGTCAACGACGCCGCGCTCGAGCGAGATCTCCAGCGTTCGCTCATCGATCACAACGATTCCCGGGATGTCATCGCGTTCGCCAGCCATTCGTTCCCGGGCACCCTCGATATCATCCAGGTAATTCCGTGCCGGAAGCGAATCCCCATCTCCATCGGTGAGCGCCGGGTTCGCGGCTCGCTCCAGCGACGCTTTCACATGGTCTGCGGTGATCGTCGTACCATCGTGGAATGAGATGCCATCATGAAGATGGAAACGGTATAGCCGACCATCCGGAGAAATCTCTATCTGATAGGCGAGATCGGGCACCGGCTCGAGCGCGTCATCCAGGCGCACCAGACCGCGGAATACCTGACGGGCAAGAAATGCGGCGCTGGTATCTCGAACCAGTGCGGGGTCAATCGTGGTCGGTGCTTCAGACGATCCCGCGATTCGAAAAACCTGCTGATCGGTGCGCTCTTCGGGAGGATCGCTACGCTCACGCCCGGTAACGACCACCCAGCCGTCATCATCCTCGGAGAATTCGGCTTCTGGTGATGGGGTTTCCTCAACGGGCTGCTCCGGGATCGAGGCATCTGCCACCGGCGTCGACTCAGGTGGCGGCGTGGCTTCGTCATCGGCAAACGGATTACAGGCACTGAGTATCACCACCGAAGCCAGCATCAACAGCAATGCGATGGGCATCCGGCGAAGTCGTGACGTACTCGTTCCCTGCGGAGTGTGCAATTTCATGATTGTATTGTAGCAACACAGCCCGGCACCAGACGTGATTCAATGGCAATCGAAGCAAGGTTCGGTTCTCGAATGCAATTGCCGGACGCGCTATACTCGATGACATGAGAGAACGTACACCTTCGCCATCCATCCTGCCAATGATTCGATCCCGCGCTTCAATCCGGGAGTCCGCGCGATGACCGGCGGAAATACCCGCATACGCCGGGACTCAGCCCGCATCGAGCGTCCAGTGTCTGCTCGTCCAGTTCCTGTCAGTGGGTCGAGAACGTTTGCGCCAGCCAGCTGGGCACTGGTGATCATCGCGCTCTTGCTCATCGGTGTCCTGACCTATTACCTGACCTTGACCACCCGTCCCGAGATCTCCAGCATCAGCCCGCCCCCGAACTCATCACAGGCACCGGGACTGGTCTCTGTTGAGGTCATGGTCAACTCACAGCGAGGAATCGACTCGGCAACACTGACCGTCGACGAAGAGACCGTATCACCCAGCATTGAGCAGATAGAAGATTCAACGTGGCGAGTTGCCTACGAAGAGGTGTTCGAGCGAGGCGATCGCGAACTGTCGCTTCAGGTCATCGACGAGTCCGGACGAGCTGCTGAGCATACCTGGAACTTTGCGTCAGGTGGCGATCTCATCCAGCCACGGCTCTCGCTGTCAGCACCACCCTCAGATGTCCGGGTCGAACCGGGGCCGAATGGTGTGGTGGTTCGAGCCACAACCTTTGCAGACATCGACGAAGCAACGATCACCTTCGATGGAGAGCCGACGAACAGTCAGATTACGCAGATCGAGGCAGCAACCGAGTACGCCGATGAAGGTGTCCCGGTCTATGAATGGGAGATCCGTGCCGAGACCCGACTCGAAAGCGGTGATACCGAGGTCGGCATCGAAGTGATCGATGAGTTCGGGGCCGTTGCGGAGCGCACGTGGACCATGGCCGTGGCAGTGGGTTCCAACACCGCAAGCGCGCGGTACTTCTCGCAGACGCACCACTACATAGCTGAGCCTTTTCTGTCGTTCTGGGACGAAAACGACGGAGAGACTACGATCGGCCCACCAGTCGGGCCAGCGTTTGCCGAAGAGAACGGTGCCCAGCAACAGTACTTTCGCTATGCACGCCTTGAGCTGAATGATGAGGGTGACGTTCAACGGGGATTGATCGGTCGAGAGATTTTTGGAGATCCGGAGAATCCGCCGGATCGTTCACCCGGTAGCGGTGCCAGAGAGTTCGATGCCACTGGACACTACATCATCGGGACGATCCAGGATTTCTGGGACGACAACGGTGGGCTGAACACGTTCGGGTATCCGATCAGTCAGGAGTTCGAGACTGATTCCGGCTACGCGCAATACTTTGAACGCGCGCTGATCGAGGTAATCGTCTTGGGAAGCTACGAACTGGTGGAAATTGCGCCACTCGGCCGGCAGATGTATGAGTCATTGCGGCATGAAGGAGATCCAGCCCGTCAATCTGCCGATGACTCATGATCTCCGTCGCCCGGGAACATTGCCAGAATCGCTTCGACCGATTCCTCAACCGTCTGCTCTGCGGTGTTCACGAGAACATCAGCAGCCTCGTATGCGTTCTTCAGACGCTGTTGTTGCTTCTTGTAGAGCCAACCTGGCCAGTGCTCACCTCGTCGTTCCCGCACTGCATCGAGCGTCACGTGAAGATAGACGACCGCCTCGGGTGACCGGACCGCCCAGAGCGTGCGAACCTCAGAATGTTCCTGCCCGACAATGTACGCATCGTGTCCGGCTCGCTTCAATTCAGCGGCAATCGTGGTTTTTCCGGAGCCACATCCTCCGACAAGCGCAATCTTCACGTACGCTATCTCCTGGCTCGTGTGATCATCCGCGCAACGGAATCGAGTAGGCGATCCGGCGGATCGGCTGCGAATCGACACCAGGACCAAGCCTCAGCACCAGAACAGTCATATCGTCGGCAGGTCGTCCTCCATCCACCTCGACCGCCTGTTCCAGAATATGGTCAGCGATATCCTGTGGAGTGCCCCCGCGAGCGAAGCTCTTCTCAACCGCGGCGGGGAGCGAGAAGGTTCCCGGAGCCTTCCGGCTTCCCGCACCAGACACCCCGTCGGTGACAATCACTGCCGAGAGGCCATCACTGCAGGGAAATTCCAGAACGCGTGGTCGCGTATGGTGGTAGAGGCCGATGCGCCCGCCGGAGTCATCGACTTCCCTGGCCCGGCCATCCTGCACGAGCACCATTGGAACTTCACTATTTCTGGTAAACAGCACGGTCTGCGACGAGAGATCGACCGAAACGATGTCCAGCGCCGCTGACACTTTCCCGGAACGATGGGCAAAGAGGAAATCGTGAGTGGCACGAGCTGCCGCGCCATCCCGCACGCCCTCATTAAGAAGTCCGACTGCACGACCCGCCACGAGCAGGCTCAGCGACTTGGCACCAGTTCCGCTCCCCTGTCCGTCAGCGATCACAGTAGAAAAGCCCCCGCGGGGCCGCTCGATGATCTCGACCGTGTCTCCACTCTCTCGAGAGGCGTACTTGTGGGTTTTCGCGACGGCAAGTTCAATCGTCACCGGCACCGGGGTTACTCCTGATCTGTGTCAGACGGCGACATTGCAGTTCTCCCGCCGTAGTTCGACTGATAGTACTCCTCGAATGAGGCATCTCGTACAGCTCGCCACCAGTCGCTGTTCTCCCGGTACCAGTCAACGGTCTGCTCGATGCCCTCATCAAATGTCCAGGAAGGTTCCCAACCCAGGGATCGGAGTTTGTCCGAGGACAGCGCATACCGCCGATCATGCCCGGGGCGATCTGTCACATGCTCGATCACATCATCGCTCGCGCCGAGCAGATCGACGACGGCGCGCGCAACACTGATGTTGGTGCGTTCGTCATCTGACCCCGCGTTATAGATCTCCCCCGACTTACCATGAAGTAGTGCCGTGTGAATCGCGCGAGCGTGATCATCGGCGTGAATCCAGTGCCGCACCTGCAGGCCATCGCCATAGACCGGGATCGTTTTTCCCTCAATCACATTGGTGATCATCAGAGGGATGAACTTCTCGGGGTACTGGTACGGCCCGTACGTGTTGGACCCTCTGGTGATCACGACATCTACCCCGTGGCTCTCGGCATAAGCCATCCCCATCATCTCGGCGCCCGCTTTACTGGCAGAGTAAGGATTTCGCGGATGGATCAGATCAGTCTCCACCGACTGCCCAGACATCACTGCGCCATAGACTTCGTCGGTGCTAACCTGTACGAAACGTACTTGATAGTTCTGTCGAACTGCCTCAAGTAGGACCCAAGTACCATGAACGTTCGTGTGAATGAAGCTGGCCGGATCGATGAGTGATCGATCAACGTGAGTCTCAGCAGCAAAATTCACCACCGCATCGCAGCCCTCGAGCGCTCGGTTCACAGTAGAAACGTCGCAGATATCCCCCTCGACAATGGTGACGCGGGGATCATCGGCAATATCCGCGAGCGTGAGCTTGCTCCCCGAATAGGTGAATTTATCGAGAATAACTAGCTCATAACTCGCATGTTCACGCAAGATCGTGCGAGCATAGTTACTCCCTATGAATCCAGCCCCACCAGTTACCAGGATCCGCGGACTATCGCTTTTCACAGTAGTACGTACCTCTCGAGCGTTGACCGTTCAGTGACACGACGAAATTCGATGCCGCCGCTTTGCAAGCTCAAGTGTATTACGTGTGTACCGGATTCGGTTGCACTGACTGTCCTGCAACCCGAAGGTACCATGAGTCGATATTTTTGTACCAATTCGGAGTGACTATAGTACTTATTAGCTACCCCGTGGCTCTTGATATCAAGACTGGCAGAGCTTAGTCTTATGCTTAGCAAAGGAACGGCGAGCGAAACGCAAATTACCAGATCGTGTTATCGCCTTGCCGCAGTTCAGGAAAACATCGCATATATCGCTGATTGCATGATAGGGCAGATGTAGAAAGGACTTATCACCATGAAGTGGAAGAACTGGAAGTGGCGCTAGGCTCGCCAGCACATCTCAGCTCAGCATCCTGAACCGA
>REEK01000126.1 GCA_007695115.1 Sphaerobacteraceae bacterium | reverse complement strand
TGACGCCGTCCGGAATTACGAAGCTCGCATCGCGGTCCGGAGCATTCTCCGGGGTCGGGTAGTAGGTGCCGCCAGCTACGAAGATGTCGATCGGGACGGTTCGTTTTGAGACTTCGGCCAACGCCTGCTGAAGATCAGTGAATGCGTTGTCCCAGGATGTCCCGTTGTTGACGCCATCGGTGGCGGACTGATCGACGTACAACAGCCCTGGTGCGACTTCGAGTGCGCCGATGTCGCAGCCGCCACCCTGTGGTCGAGAGACGCCACGCTGATCTTCCAGCTCTCCGGTTGCACAATTGCCACTGTCCAGTGGGATAGCGTCGATAAGCGGACTTGCCGACTGCGGCATCATCGTCTCTGTCGGACCACCGTTGTGCTGGAGAGTACCAAGCTGCGGATCTTCGCCGATAAAGTTGTACGCACTGGCAGCTGACAGCGAGCCATCTCCGGCAATGTCTGGATCGCCGATGGACTGGTTACCGGCCACCACCGTGCCCGTCAACGTTGCTATGCCATCATTGTGAATGCCACCGCCGGTATACGCCCAATTGTCGCTGATCGTGCTGCTAGTCAGCGTAAGTGTTCCCCCCGAGTTGACGATGCCGCCGCCGGCGATCAGGTTTGCCTGATTGCCGCTCACCGTGCTGTTGATCAGTGTCAGCGTCCCACCGGCATTGAAGATGCCCCCGCCACTTTCGATGGCCCCGTTGTCTCTCACCGTGCTGCTGGAAAGCGTGAGTGTGCCTGCGTTGTTAACATAGATGCCGCCGCCGACATTGACTCCACCGCCCCCCCTGATCGTTATCTCGTGCAGGTTCAGCGTTCGATTCGAGTCGACTTCGAAGATGCGGAACGTGCTATCAGCGCTCCGCCGGATGACGGCACCGTTGCCCTCGATAGTGACGTTGCCGTTAATGACCGGAAGCCCGTTGTTGCCACTTGGGGTTGTGTTATCAATCGCGTCCAGGAAGTACTCGTGCGCGGTTAGCGTGATCGTGATGGAGTCTCCGGCGTCCATGTTCTCAAGGGCGGCGATGAGCTCTGCTGAATTACTTGCTGGCACCGACGTCTGGGCCTGTCCAGCGGAATACAAAGATCCCCAGAACAGAAGTCCCGCTATCGCAGCCAGCAGCAGGCCCGTCCCAAGAAGTCCACGTCGCTGCTGAGCTAATCGAATCCCCATCACCCTGCCCACTCCTCAAGTTTTTGTGATGCTCAAAATGCATCGTTTGCGCAATTCTAGGGAGAGTAGCACGGATACGCTGTATTACATAGTCCACTATTAGACAATATGTTAGCTTTACCCAATACAACCTCCCGGAGGAAATGGAGGTCCGAGCCTGAGTGACGATCCTATACAGGCGAGGCTTCGACCGCTTTACCTGGTCGCTCTGGACGAGGGGGCACCCCAAATGGAAATTGGTGCTCGATACAGGGGCATCGCCCCCTACAGCGATCATCCAGGTGATTTTTCCCCTCTCACAGTCCTCTCCTGAATGGAGCCGAAGGAACTGGAGAGCGGTCGGGGGTGAGAGCCGATCTCGACGGCGTGATGGTGCCGAGCGAAGGAGGTCTTTCAACAAGCTCAGGATGACATAAACTGGGTGGCTCGCGGCGACATTTCGGGCGGACCCCGTGTCCGCCCGAATGGGCCGGTGGTCCCTATCTCGACACCAGCGTCTCCTGGAAGATGGTGATGCCCATATCCCGGTATCGATCCCGCTCTTCGGGCGCTGTGGGGATCGCCATGCCGAGGGCAACCTGATCCTTCACCTGATCGGCGACGTAGCGCATGCAGTCGTCGGTGTCCTGAATCGGAAACTGCGGGTTGGTTGCGAGACTGAGCCCGAGATCACTGGTGCCGAAGGCGATGAAATCGAGCCCCGGCTTCACGAACCGTCGAGCGTTAGAGATCGCTTCCACCGACTCCAGCATGATGCCGAGCACTGCCTGCTCGTTCCACCAGGCCGCATACGAGTGCAGTCCGTCAGGTGCCTTGCCGGACGCGATGCCATATCGGGACGGTCCCCCGAAACTGCGGCGGCCTTCGGGAAGATAGTAGGTGTACTTGATCGCCTCATCGACCTGGGCTTCCTGCTCGATCTCCGGCACCATGATCGCCACCGGGCCGAAATCGAAGTACCTGCCAATCAGATAGGTGTGATAGGTGTGGGGAATTCGCAGCTTCACCGGAATGTCGATCTCTCCCGCCATCTCACAGAAGCTGGTCAGCTGGTCTTCGGTGAACGGTGAGTGCTGTCCTTCGACGTAGAGCATGGCGTACTTGTCCGATTCGAGGGCTTTCTCGACCGAGCCACGATCCATCGTGACCGCGACGCGCAGGGCGACCAGTTCTTCCCGATCAGCGATGCGTCGCTTCAGTGATTTTCCAATGGACATCTGTGTTCCTTCCTTAAGATTCGAGATCGTCGATAATTCAGAGCGATACCGGGGCCAGATCGTCAGCCGTTTTCCCGTGCTCCCAGGGGCTGATCCACTCCTCGGGGATCTCCAGACCGAAACCGGGCGCATCCGACGGTATCAGTCGTCCGTTTACCGGCACGGACATCCCGGGGATCGCTTTGACTTCTTCGAGTGGAACGCCGACCGGTGTGCTGAGGTGAAATTCGCCCCAGGTACATTCCGGCAGGGCGTAGCAGAAGTGCTGGCCATACGGGGTGTTCATCCCGGCGTGTGGGCTGGTCTTGATTCCGGCGGCCTCTGCCATGTGGTAGATCTTCATCGCTTCGGTGATCCCGCCGCACCAGTGCAGATCGGGTTGCACCACATCGGCACAGCGGTGCTCGATCAACTGCCGGAACGGAATCCGGGTGTGGTGATCTTCTCCGGTGGCAATCGACATGAAATTGATCGCCTTGCGGATCTGGATGTGGCCTTCCAGATCGTCGGGAATCAGCGGCTCTTCCAGCCAGGCGAGATCGTAGGAGCGGAGCCGCTCGGCCAGGCGGATGGTGAACTCGACGTCGTAAGCCATGACCGGGTTGAACATCAGCTCCCGGTTGGACCCGACCGTCTCACGGGCCTTTGCAATTTTCTCTTCGATGATGTTCAGCCCGGCGATACCCTGCTCGTAGTGGACCGGATTGGTGACCTTGAAGGCCTCGAAGCCGAGCTCGATCGACCAGTCCAGATCATCGCTGGTGCAGTAGCATCGGACGCTCTCATGGGCCGGGCCACCGAGCAATCGATAGACCGGTTGCTGCAGCAGCTTTCCTTTAAGATCCCACAGCGCCAGATCGATCCCGCTCTGGGCCATCGCCGAAAGCCCGGCTGCTCCGTGATGCAGGCTGGAACGCCACATCATGTCGTTGAGGAGTTCGGTGGCGAAGCAGTCCCGGCCGGTCAGAATCGGGGCGTAGTGGAAATCGATGAGTGCAGCGACTGGTTCCCCGAACGTCGTGCGGCCGAGGCCCCAGTTGCCATCTTCTGCGGTCACCTTCACCCAGACCGGAGCCCCACCGACACCCGGCGTCTGCATCGGCAGGCCCGGCGGGTAGTCCGGGTACTTGTTCATCGGGGCACCGATCGGCGTCGAAGCTCGCCAGCTCGGCCGCCGGGCAGCGGTCTTCGGCTGCGGGGGTGGGATGTCGACCCGCACGGCCTGAATCTCGGTAATCTTCACAGGGTCTCCTGTCTGGCTGAATCGATGCTGTTGGCACCATCATAGACCAGAATGTGGAGTCAGGGGTGAGTTTTGCTGGGTTTACTGTGTGGGGAGATCGCCGAGCCAGAGGACATCGTGCTGTGCATTGACCACATTGTAGAACCGTTCATCAGCGGTTACCAGCGAGGCTGGAAGTGCGTCCGACAGCGCGAGATACATCGAGTCATAGATAGAAGCTCCGTGACGGTGGACGAGATCGAAGGCAGGAAGCAGCAGTTCAGTAGTCTGAACAGTTCGAATGTCGAGTTCAATAGCCTGAGAGAGTATCTCCCGAGCGTCTTGAGCTGAGAGTCGGGCGCTGCGGCCCCGGCTGGCGAAGGTGATTGCAGAAGCTAGCTCATTGAAGATGTGATCCGGTGCAAACAGCTCGACAACACCGGATCTGAATTGCTGATATATGTCTGTTGCGTCTTCCTCAAGCACTTCGCCAGGAATGAACCACTTGACGATGACTGACGCATCAATCACGAGTGCACTACTCGTTTGGCGCATACCAGAAATCTCTCTCCCTGCTACGACGCACGAGTTCGTCCGACGTATAGGGTGCGATCGACCGATTCTTCCGGGTTCGCATTACCTTTTCAAACAGTGCGCGCCGACGTGCCAGCTCATTCTCGTCCGGACTGGACTGTGCCAGCAACTGCGCTTCTTCAAGGCTCAGACTTCGATTGCGTCGGTATCTGTCCCCGTCGGAGAGAAGTAGATCTCTGGGCCGCACCCGCATATTCCTGGACCCAACACGGTAGGCGCGAAGTTTCCCGGATCGAATCCATCTCCACACGGTGGAGTTGCTGACATTCAGCAGTTCTGCCACTTCGGGCACCGTGTAGCCGGTCCGCTCTGTCGAGTATCTCATCGTCTACTCCATCACCATGACTGCTGGGGCGATTCTGGCATCCAAGTATTGCATCTATTTGACGACCCTGCGTTTCCGGGTACGATGAGATCATTCGCGGCGAAAACGGCAGTTGACGAGAAGCCTGATCTCCGACCACCACCTGCACACACATTAGCGCCCGCATCAAGCGTCTCGTGACGTGAATTGAGGTTGAATGCCTGAGTCAATGACCGCAGCAGTCCTGACAGCACATGGCGGTCCGGAGGTACTGGACGTCCGTGATGACGTGCCTGTGCCGATCCCTGGCCCAGATGCGGTTCTTATTAAGGTAACAGCGGCGGCCGTAAACAACACGGATATCTGGACGCGCGAAGGCGCCTACGGCACCGCAGGCGATCCAGGTGCAATCGCTGGATGGCAGGGCGTCCCGCTGCAGTTTCCGCGGATACAAGGCACCGATATTGCCGGAAAAATTGTTGCCGTCGGTGAGAACGTTGACACTGGGCGCATTGGCCAACGAGTGATCGTCGACCCACCAATCTACGATAGTGAGGCCGAGGACGCCAAACTCCTGGCAGTGTATGGATCCGAATACGATGGTGGATTTGCGCAGTTCGTCGTCGTCGACGCGGAGCGTGTCCATGACGTAAGCGAATCTCCGCTAACTGATGAACAGCTTGCCTGTCTGCCGACAGCCTACGGTACCGCGATGGGAATGCTCGAGCGCGCCTCCATCCAGGCAGACGAGGTCATCCTCGTTACCGGGGCATCGGGCGGGGTTGGATTCGCGCTCGTCCAGCTTGCCGCTGCACGAGGTGCCCGGGTTATCGCACTGACCAGCGAAGGCAACCAGGAAATAGCCCTTCAAGCGGGTGCCCATCAGGTGGTGCTTCGATCGAGTGATGACCTGGCCGATACGATCACACGAGTTGCTGGTGGACCGCTTGACGCGATTGCGGATGTGGTCGGCGGTAGCGTGTTCTCCACCATCATTCCGCTGCTGCGTGATGCGGGGCGAATGGTCATCGCTGGAGCCATTGCGGGACCGGTCGTCGAGTTCGACCTGCGCGTTCTCTATCTGCACCGGCGTATTCTGATTGGCTCAACGATGCACACACCGGCACATTTTCGACGGCTCCTGGAGTTCGCGCGACGTGGCAGCATCTCGCCGCTCGTGGCGCAGACCTACCCGCTCCAGAAGATCCATGATGCTCAGCGCGATTTTGTGGAGAAGCGTTACCCCGGGAAGCTGGTTCTTCTCCCCTGACGACTCAGCACTTCCGAACTGTGTGATACGGACAACCCGGGCAAGTCAGGGTAGTATGAGCGTAACGATTATCAGAGCATTATCGCGGGGAAATGGAAGCGACCACCATGCCGGCACGCAGCAAGAAATTCCAGAAGCAGATCGACAAAGCTGTCAAAGATCCCCATCTGTCACTGGCGCTGACCCGTGGACTGACCACGATCCGCGATCGTCGGGACAATGCCTTCAAGGAGCTCGACTTCGAGGGCATGCGCTCCGAATTCCGGGCGATCAAGGAGAAGGCGATCGAGAATATGCCGGCGCTGGTGGAGCAGTTCACCCGCGAGGCAGAAGCGGTCGGCGCAACGGTCCACCTGGCAAAGACCATCGATGATGCCAACCGGATCATCGGGGATATCGCCGAACACCACGGCGTCAAGATGGCGGTCAAGGCCAAGTCGATGGCGACTGAAGAGATCCACCTCAATGACTATCTTGAGAAGCGCGGCGTGACCGCAGTGGAGACCGATCTCGGCGAGTGGATTCTCCAGCTCTCAAAGGAAACACCGTCGCACCTGATCGCTCCGGCTATCCACAAGACCCGGGAGCAGATCGCCGAAATCTTCCGCAAAAACCTCAAAGGCCAGAAGAAACTCGGCTCCGAGACACCGGAACTGGTGAAAGTCGCCCGGGCCGAGCTACGGCAGGCGTTCATCGATGCCGGCATGGGCATCTCCGGTGGCAATGCCGGCATCGCCGAGTCTGGCACCCTGGTGCTGGTCAGTAATGAAGGCAACGGCCGACTGGTGACGACACTGCCGCCAGTTCACGTTGCGGTGATGGGCGTGGAGAAGATCCTCCCGACACTGGAAGACGCCACGAAGATGCTCCAATTGCTGCCCCGATCGGGAACCTCACAGAAGCTGACCAGCTACGTCTCCTTCATCACCGGGCCGAGCCGGAGTGCCGATATCGAGCTCGATCTCAGCATCGGAGTGCATGGTCCAAAGGAAGTCCACATCGTCCTGCTGGATAACGGACGCTTCGCCGCCCGTGAGGACGAAGATCTGGTCGACACGCTCTACTGCATCCGCTGCGGGGCCTGCTCCAACGTCTGCCCGCCGTACCAGATCGTCTCTGGACATCTCTTCGGGCATGTCTACACCGGCCCGATCGGCCTTCCATTGACCGCGATCCACCATGGACTGGAGAACGCCGCCGATCCACAATCGCTCTGCGTCTCCTGCAACGCCTGTCAGGTGGTCTGTCCGGTAGACATCCCGATTCCCCGGATGATCATGGATGTCCGGGAGCGGGTGGTCGATCAGATGGGTCACGCCACCCGGATGAAAGACGAAGCACTGGAGCGATGGTCGAACCCGAAGCAGGGCAATCGCTGGATGCGGATGGCGGCTCGAGGGGCGGCACCGCTGAAAGACCGCGACGGCTACATCAAACGCATTCCGTTGCAGGGCAAGATGACGAAGGATCGCCACCTGATTGCACCGGTTCGGAAACCGCTGCGAGACCGGATCAAGCCGCGGCGCGGTCACAAACGTCCTGCTGGACCGGCCCCGGAGCCGATCTTCCCCGGCAGTCAGGTTGCCGGGCAGACCGTCGCTTATTTCCCGGGCTGCATGATCGACCGACTGATGCCGGAGATGGGCGAGACCGCTATCAAGGTCTTCGAAGCGTGCGGCTGCCACGTAATCTTTCCTCCGGATCAGCACTGCTGCGGGTTGGTGGCCCTCAACTCAGGCGATACAAAGCGCGGTCGGACGATGGCCGAGCAGACCATACGGATGCTGGAAAAGGTCGATGCCGACTGGATCGTCAGTAACTCGACCAGTTGCTATGCGGCGATCGTCGATGACTACCGGCATCTCTTCCGGCACGATCCGGAATGGCTGGAGCGAACCGAGCGACTGGCCGGGCGGATCGTCGATGCCACGACCTTCCTGACAGACAAAGCGCAGATCAAACCGCTTCCGGGCACCAACGGCGCAGGGCCAATCGTGACCTACCATGATGCCTGTCAGTCGCATAACGCGCTGGGTATCAAGGAACAGCCGCGCTACATTATTGAAGAGGTGCTGGGTCTGGAACTGCGGGAGATGCGCGATTCCAGCGTCTGCTGTGGCTTTGGTGGATCGTTCGCCATGGACTTCCCGGAGGTCTCCAGCGCGATTCTCCAGAAGAAGATCAACCACGCCGAAGCCACCGAAGCCCGGGTGCTGGTGTCCGACAATCCAGGATGTCTGATGCAGATCAAGGGTGGTCTGCATGCCCGTGGCAGCAAGGTCCGGGCGATGCACATCATGGAGTTGATTGCCGAGCGATTGGGAGCACGGTCCAGCTGAGGCCGAGCGAAATACGGTTTCCGAAAACCGGACGACTGGAACTGAGCCGACGCGGTTCGGAGATGACCGGTTCATCCAGATATCAGAACGGTGGTCATACCGGTGCTTCGGTCGTCGTCTCCGGCGCGATCTGATCGGCCCAGGCGCCGCGGGTACCGTCATCGAGGACCGCAATGCGTTCCTTCGGCCGCGGTATCTTCTCGCCGGCGGCCAGTGGCAGGCTATACCCGATGCGCCCGTTCGAGAGCTTCCAATGGACGTACGTTGAGAACCCGCCTTTGGCGTCGTCGGGCGTCTGGATCACGGTAGCGCGACGCAGCTTTCCGCTGCGGGCCAGGGCGAAGGTGCGTCGCACCTCGAACATGCGCCATCCTGCCAGAGCCAGAAGTCCCGTCACAGCCAGCCCGGTCAGCACGACAAAGATCCGGAGTTCGCGCAACAGCGCGGCTCGCGTGCCGAGTTTGGCAGATTGCGGATTGTCCGGCAGGTAAATGATTGAGGTCGAGTTGGTGTTGCCCACGACAGGAGCGGTGGACTGCGTCCCGGTGCGTTGAAAGTTCGCCGTGTCGCCGTCTCCGGTCGTGAAATCATAGCTCCGCTGCACGCTGTAATACGTCTGCCCGTCACTGACACCGCCGGGACAGGAGTCGCCGCGACAGACATTGGTCGAGAAGCTGAGGACGGTCATGGTGGCATCAGTTTCGACCCCGCGTGCGATCAGCGGCAGGCTACCCCACGCGGTGCCCGCAAGGAAGACGATCAACAGGACGGTCGGCACACTGAACGCGTAGAACTCAATCCGGAACACACGCCAGAATGCCTGCATGGGGGTCAAGGCGTACGACATGCTACATCGGCCTTTCGAATGGGCAAATATGTCAGTGAAGCAAGTCTAGCACGACCCGTAGCCATGGGGAACCTATTTCTGTCACATTGCTTTCCGCTGGCCACCGCATGGGATTATCTGGCGCCCGGTGAGCAACGGAGAGACACAATCTCTGCGCCCATAGCCCACGAATTGGCACACCGGGCAGGGCATCGTAAAGGGAGCAGAGACGCAGATCAGGTAGACGGGCGCAACCGGTTTACATTCGTTTCGTTGAGTGGTTAGAATCGTGTCGGTGCTTGTCCGTAAGACTGGGAGTCGACAACACCCTGTGCCCGGCGGATAAGCGAGCGATCTACGGGGGGAACTCTCACGCAGAACGCCGCGTCAGGGGAAGGGGAATCGGGCACAGGGAGACTCCCTGGATGATCGGCGGGCCGCCTGGTCCGCCGTTTTTTGATTAACCAGACAATTCAGAAAGTTGGAGGTGCAACCATGTCATCGCGCTCGGACACGAAGTTCCTGCTCGGCGAATCCGACATGCCGCCAGCCTGGTACAACATTCTGGCTGATCTCCCCGAGCCGATGTCACCACCGTTGCACCCCGGAACCGGCCAGCCCGCTGGGCCCGATGATCTGGCGCCGCTCTTCCCGATGGAACTTATCCTTCAGGAAGTCAGCACCGATCGCTACATCGATATCCCGCAGGAAGTGCAGGAGGTCTACAAGCTCTGGCGGCCAACTCCGCTCTACCGCGCCCACCGGCTGGAGAAACTCCTCGATACGCCGGCAAAGATTTTCTATAAATATGAAGGAACCAGCCCGGCCGGTAGCCACAAACCGAATACCGCCGTGGCGCAGGCCTACTACAACAAGATGGCCGGTATCAATCGACTAACTACCGAGACCGGTGCCGGTCAGTGGGGATCGGCACTGGCGATGTCGGCGGCATTCTTCGATCTCGAAGTCAAAGTCTTCATGGTCCGGGTCAGCTATGAGCAGAAACCGTATCGGCGCGCGCTCATGGAGGCCTGGGGCGCTACCTGTATCCCGAGCCCGAGCAACGAGACCGAAGCCGGTCGACGGATTCTTCAGCAGGAGCCAGACTCCCGAGGCAGCCTCGGCATCGCGATCTCTGAAGCGGTCGAAGAAGCCGTCACCCGCGATGACACCCACTACGCGCTCGGTTCGGTACTGAATCACGTCATGCTCCATCAGACGGTGATCGGGCAGGAAGCGCAGAAACAGTTCGAACTGGCCGATACCTACCCGGATGTCATCTTCGGATGTGTCGGTGGGGGATCCAACTTTGGCGGACTGGTGCTGCCGTTAGTGAAAGACCGCATCGCAGGAAAGGATCTGCGGATCGTTGCCGTGGAACCGACCGCCTGTCCGACGCTGACCCGTGGCTCCTTTGTTTATGACTTCGGCGATACGGCACAGACCACTCCATTAATGAAGATGCATACCCTGGGGCACACGTTCATGCCAGCTGGAATCCATGCTGGAGGGCTTCGATACCACGGGATGTCACCGATCGTGAGTCATCTCTACGAGCACAACCTGATCGACGCGATCGCGCTGCCTCAGACGGCGATTTTCGAGGGAGCAATCCAGTTCGCACGATCCGAAGGCATCGTCCCGGCACCTGAGTCCGCCCATGCGGTTCGCGCCGCAATCGATGAAGCGCTGCGCTGCAAGGAAGCTGGCGAGGAAAAGACAATTCTCTTTGGCCTCAGTGGGCATGGAAACTTCGATATGGCGGCCTATCAGGAGTATTTTGCCGGCAATCTGATCGATCATGAACATCCGCAGGATGACATCGATCGGGCGCTGGCACAGCTGCCGGCAATGGGCGACTAGTCCAATCGACGGTGTCAATGCACGTGTACATGACAAGGTAATGACAATCATGGCCTAAACCGGGTAGAATACGTCAACTGAACATCACTGGCAAAGCGGATAACCGAATTGGCTTAAAGGGCTAACCGGCAGGCGTACCAACTTGACAGATACGTTGATCGTAACGTAATATGCGGTCGCCTTGGACGGGCAGAAGCTCTGATGTGGTACGGGTAACACGTAGTCGTCGCAACTTCCATTGGCCGCGCAACGCAGACATCCAGAGCCAGTTTCCGGATTGCGTGATGTTCATGCGGAACCAGTGGAAGATAAGCGGCAGAGTCGTGATACGATGCCAGAACGTGTGGCATTTTTTGGCATCGATCGAGGAGGAGGATCTCTATGGAGAATCGACGCAGCGTAGACGCGTTGATGAACGACGTTATGCGTGGTGGCCTGAGCAGGCGTGATCTGCTGAAGCGCGCCGCAGTTCTTGGTATCACCGGTCCGACACTGGCAGCACTGATTGCCGCCTGTGAAGACGATGATACCGACGATTCCGCAGACGACGTCGTCGACGATACCGACGACGACGATGAGCCGGCTGCTGAGCCGGACACCGATGACGACGAAGACCCGATGGAAACCGATGACGAAGAAGACGACGACGAGATGGAAGAGGACGACGACGCTGAGGTTGAGGAAGACGACGACGCAGATGATGCGCCGACCGAATCCGAAGGCCGCCTGGTCCTGCTGCAGGGCGTCGACTCCAACACCCTCGACCCGCTCGTCCGTAACTCGGTTCCAGAATCAGTCGTCAACCGTCACGTCTTCGACATGATGACCTGGCGTAACGCCGACACACTCGAGATCGAACCACTGGTCATCGAAGACTGGACCATCGTTGACGACACCACGTGGGAGTTCAAGCTGGTTGAAGGCGCAACCTTCCATGATGGTTCGCCAGTCAACTCGGAAGCTGCCGTGCATACCGTTGAGCGCGCGATGCAGGACACCATTGGTGACTCCGGTCGTGTGCATCAGTTTTCACCGCAGAACAACGTCGAGAGCGCTGAAGAGGTCGATGAGTACACCTTCCGCATCAACACCTCGGCTCCGGCGCCGATTATGCTCGACCTGATGGCTACTTTTGAGCTTTGCCCAATCGACCCCTATCCGATGGACGAAGAGAACGTCGATCAGCCAGTTGGCTCCGGCAAGTACACCTTCGTCGAGTGGGTTCGTGACGACCACATCACCCTGGAAGCAAACCCGGATCACTGGGACGGCCCGCCACCGATCCAGGAAATCGTTATTCGCCCGGTTCCGGAAGACTCCTCACGTGTGATCGCACTCCAGAACGAAGAAGCGCACATCATCGTGAACGTTCCACCGGAACTCGTACCGCAGGTTGAAGAAGCGGACAACGCTCGCATCTCTGATGTCGAGGGTGGCCGCAGCATCTTCGTTGGTATCCGCAACGACATCGAGCCATTCGGTGACGTTCGGGTCCGCCAGGCCCTCAACTACGCGCTGGACTTCGATTCCATCAGTGCTGCGCTGCTCGAAGGCTTCGGTGAGAAGATGCGCACGATCGTCAACCCGCCGAACGACCACCCGGATCTGGAAGCCTATCCATTCGATCCGGAACGCGCCCGCAGCCTCCTCGAAGAGGCCGGTGTCGAAGAAGGCACCCGCGTAGTCATGAACGCACCGCGTGGCCGTTACATCAAGGATGATGAGATCGCCGAAGTCGTCGCCCAGCAGTTCCGCGACGTCGGCTTCGACATCGATCTGCAGATCCTTGACTGGTCACTCTACGCCGGTGAGCTGCTGCCGTCTGGTGAGCCAGATGCGCTGTACTTCCTCGGCCTCGGGTCACCGTTCGACGGTCAGTCCGAGATCAACTACGTCAACCCGGACTACTCCCTGAACTACACGCGCTGGGAGAACGAAGAGTACGTCGAACTGTTCGCAACGCTCCGCGAGACACTGGATCCGGACGAGCGACAGGACTTGATGTACCGTCTCCAGGAGATCATCCACGAGGAATGCCCGTGGGTCTTCGTCTGGAAGCAGTACGACTTCTACGGTGCAGCGGCCAACCTCGAGTGGGAAGCCCGCGCCGACGAAGCTATTGTTATGACGCACGCCCGGTTCACGGACTAACCTTCGGAACCGATTGCCGCCGTTGCGCTGCCTCATGGCGCAACGGCGCTTTTCTCTGTGTGGGGTCACTGGGTGGTGGGGCTCACACGTAAGGGGACAGAGAGTAGTAGCTGAATGACCCAGTACATCATACGGCGTATCCTGCAGGCCTTTCTGGTCATGCTTGGCGTGACGTTTCTGGTTTTTATCGTCATGTTTCAGGCGGGTGACCCGGTCATTCTGATGGCCAGTCCTGATGCGAGCGCTGAAGAAATTGAGAACCTGCGTCGCAACCTTGGCCTCGATCGGCCCTGGTATATCCAGTACGCAGATTTTCTTGGTGGAGCTGTTCAAGGCGATTTCGGAAACTCGCTGCGACAGGGACAACCAGTCTTCAATCTTGTTATGGAGCGAATTCCTGCCACACTTCAGTTAGCGGCTTCCGCTTTTGTGTTCAGTGTGGTGATCTCCATTCCGGTTGGCGTTATTTCTGCCACCCGACGCAACACGATCTACGATAACCTGGCGATGGGCTTCGCACTACTGGGACAATCACTGCCGGTGTTCTTTCTCGGCGTTATGCTGATCTGGATCTTCGGTTTCGTGTTCGGCTGGCTGCCGAGCGCTGGTCGAGGCGATCCAGACCTCGTCAGCCGTATGCGACACCTCATTCTGCCGGCCATTACGCTGGGAACGTTCTCCCTGGCGCAGAACGCACGGCTTGTTCGATCGTCATTGCTCGAGGTTCTGGGGCTGGACTATGTGAAAACCGCCCGGGCCAAGGGCATCAGCGAGTACCACGTGATCATGCGTCACGCACTTCGCAACGCGCTGATCCCAGTGGTCACGGTGATTGGTATCCAGTTCGGCGCACTTCTCGGTGGCGCAGTCATTACCGAGACCGTCTTCGCCTGGCCAGGGATTGGCCGTCTGTTGATTCAGGCCATCAACCAGCAGGACTTCCCGCTGGCAGTTGGTGCGGTCACGATTATCGCGTTGATCTTCGTGGTTCTGAATCTGATCGTGGATCTCACATATGGCTTCCTCGATCCGAGGGTGCGCTACAGTTGATCGTCCGGAAACGATCAGTGGATGTGATAGACAGTTCTATGACGAGGGGACGCAATGGCTGAGCCGAATGAGGGCGCGGCGGAGTCGAGAAAAAAATCGACGGATGCCGGACAATCACAACCGGAACGAGCTAATTCGCTGGCAAGAGTCGGTGCCAAGAGCACCAAACGGCGTATGCCGCGGGCGCTATCCAGCCTGTTCGCAAACAAGCTGGCAACTTTCGGCGCAATCGTGCTGGTGCTGGTCACATTTGCGGCGATCTTCGCGCCGGTTATCGCGCCACACGATCCGAATGCGCAGATGCTGGTGGATAATCGGCAGCCAGGAATCTGGAGTAGCGAGGGCTCCAGCACCTACATCCTCGGAACAGACTCCCTCGGGCGTGACATCTTCTCGCGAATTCTCTACGGTGCCCAGATCTCACTGCTCGTGGGTATCACGGCGGTTGCTCTGGCTGGAGCAATCGGGATTACCCTCGGGCTGATCTCCGGGTTCTACGGACGGTTTATCGATGACGTGATCATGCGTATCGCGGACGTTCAGCTGGCAATTCCGTTCATCCTCCTGGCAATCGCGATTCTGGCGGTGCTCGGACAGGGATTGCAGAACGTGATCCTCACACTTGGTATCGCCAACTGGGTGGTCTATGGTCGTGTGGTTCGGGGTCAGGTGCTCTCCTGGAAGGAAAAAGAGTTCGTCGAAGCAGCCCGCTCCATCGGTGCGCGGGACATTTCGATCATGCTCAAGCACATTCTTCCGAACACCTTCGCCTCGATCATCGTTATCGCCAGCTTTGCGGTGGCCGCCACGATTCTGGCCGAAGCAGCCCTCTCCTTCCTTGGACTGGGTGTTCCACCATCGATTCCAACATGGGGTGGCATGGTGAACCGTGGACGAGACAACATCCTCACTGGTGAATGGTGGATCTACACCTTCCCGGGATTGGCAATTATGTTTACGGTGCTTGCGGTGAACGTCATCGGTGACTGGCTGCGCGATTACCTCGATCCGCGAATGCGCGTCTAATCGCCGATACGCAGAATATCAACGGATGCGAACGGCCCGGTCATAGAAGACCGGGCCGTTTCGTGTAACTCGATCAGCCTTGTCTCGGCAAAATTACCGATTCCGGATTGTCAGGTATCCGGATGCGAGCAGCCCAACGGTGATCCCGCCTGCCCACGCCAGGAAATTCGCCTCGGCCAACCGGCTGGTATGAACAAGATCGAAGACACACATCGGCGCCACAGATACAAGTAGATCCATTTGCTACGTCCCTGAATTCTGATCAACATGCGCAGTGTCTGCCGAGTGCTCTTCTGGAACCGCACCTCGAAGAACAATTACCCCGATCAACAGCAGCAACAGTGCGAAGCCATTCCAGGCAATGTCATAGGGCAGGTTGTTCTCGACCCCTTCGCGGACCTGGTGAAGTCTCAACACTTTGTGATTGATGATTCCGTCGAAGAGTTGAAATGCGCCTGCGCCAAGCAACAGTCCGGCCCACAACACCGATCCGGAGAACAACCGGCTGATGCGGTGCCGATCGAACCAGAGCCGCATTGCCCCGAAGAACAACATGCCGGCTGTGAATCCCTGCAACAGACCATCACTGAATATGCGCCAGAACTGGGTTGTGTCGTAGTAAAAGTGATGCCATTGCAGGAGTTGATGGAAGATGATGCTGTCAACCGCACCCATTAGCCCAACGCCGAGAATGAAGCCAGTCCAGATGGTACGGCGCTGATTTGCAGAGAAACGCCCAAGTTCGAGATAGCGCATTGACGGCTCCCGGGAATGATCACGAATGATTCCCGGGAGGCAAGATGCGTTCCAAGGTGAGGCGATACAGGCGTGGAGGCGTCCTAGTCGTCTTCCCCGACATTGTGAGGCTTTGGTGTCAGCGGATCGTTATCCGGACCGTAATCGCCATCATCCTCATCGAACACGAAATCCGGGACACCGTCTCCCAGCTCCAGTCGCCAGATCTCCTGAACTGGCTCGAACTTGCACTTCTGATAGAAGCGTTTTGCACGCTCGTTCGTGGCCGTGACATAGAGCTGAATGCGGTCATATCCGTGGTCTTTGGCCCACGATTTCGCCATCCGGACGAAGCGCAATGCCAGCATTCCACCGCGAACCTCGGGATCGATGAACAGAGCCAGAATTTCGGCCCAGTGACGATACTGGAACAGGGGAGAATCGCTGTAGCCAGCGAGCATCAGCAGTCCGATCGGGCGTTCACCCTCCCAGGCAATCAGAGTCAGGCTCCTGGCACCGTTCCACTCGCGTTTGAGATGCTCATCGAGATACTGTTCCCAGTTTTCAGCGAGGCTGAACCGGGGATCAAGCGACGCGTTGAAATCGTGAAGTCCCTTGAACAATTTCCGCACTGCCCAGGTATCCTCGGTCGATGCAGCACGGATTGTCAGCGCGTTTGTATCTACTGTCATTCCCAGAGTTACACCGTTCTACCTGCAACAGGGGCAGCTCGGTCCGTGAAGGACCGCCACCGGATCTTCAATGTGTTCAGCCGAACGTTCTGGCCGGGGCGAGAATCCACTCATTGGCCGTGCCTGACCACCGACGGTGACCGAGGTCATTTCCTGCACGCACAGCCCTTTACAGACTGGGCACTCGACCGGTGGCCAGTCCGACATACCGAGTGGACGCAATTCTTCAACGTATATCTCACACGTCGAACAACTGTAAACGTAGAGCGGCATGCTAGCGGGTTCCTCTACTTCTGGCAGAAGCGACGATATTAATCTTCACTACGGAGCTCAAGCCTGGCAACGGATCCGTTTTCCGTTCCAACCACCACGGCTGAACCGTCCGGACTCCATTGCAACACACTGATCGCATTGCCGACCACAATGTGGTCCAGCGGTTCATCGGAAACGCCCGGCTGCCACAACGCGACATGGCCACTTTCGTCTCCAGAGATCAGCAGATTCCGATCTGGATGGAACGCCAGCGCCGTCAGCACCGATTCATGGCCTTCCAGCAAAATTGGCGAACGACCCTCTGGCCCACGCCCTCTGCAGTCCCAGACCGCAACTGTTGGTCCTCCACCCGTTGCCAGGTACTTGCCCCGGGAATCCCAGGAAAGATCCTGAACTTTGGTCGGGTATCCATACATCTGGAGATCCTTGCCGGTTCGTATCGTCCAGAAGTGGACCGTCGAGTCCTGATCTCCGGTTGCAATGTACTTGCCATCCGGACTCCAGGCAATGGTCAGGATAGATCCACGCCATTCAAGAGTCCGAACAGCGTCACTGCTCAAAACATTCCAGAAGCGGAGTCCACCGTAGGCGCCGGTGACCACTTCCTCACAGCCCGGCTTCCAGGCGATGTCCGAAATCGTGCTTGTGTGATCGCTGAATTCCCGAAGCAACGTGCCCGCCGGATCCCAGAGCCGAAGTGCTTTTCCGGCTGCCGAGGCCAGCACTTTCCCGCTGGGGCTCCAGGCCACATGCTCGACCCAGGCGCTCCCGCCATCCATCTCTGAGAGCTGCTGCCCGGTGGCTGGATCCCAGTTGCGCAGCAGGCCATCCTGACCGGCACTCGTGAGAAGCTCCAGTCCCGGGTGCCAGTCGAGCTCCGTGGTGCCGAAACCGTGTGCGTGGACCGTCCAGACGGGTTTGCCAGTGTCGATATCCAGACACCCGATCGGTCCCGAGATCGCCGCTACGGCGAGCATCTGGCCATCCGGGGACCAGCGAGCGTCGATCACGTAGTCATCGATAGAGCTGTGCCAGCTCGCATCCAGCTCAGCCTGAATCGGGGCTTCTGTACGCCCCGGGTTTGCAGTACGTCCGCGTCCGGGGGCTACCGTGCGTCCGCGTCGACGAGACATTTGCGAAATCCTTCCCGAAGTCCATCCTCATCGAGATTCCGACCGATAAAGATCAATGAGTTTCGTCGCGGCTCTTCGCCCCACGGTCGATCTGGGCGACCATCGAACAGCATGTGGACCCCCTGGAACACGAACCGCTCCGGGAAATCCTGAATACTCAGAATGCCCTTCATACGGAAGATGTCCGGTCCCTGATTCATCAACAGATCGCGCAACCAGGCATTGAAGCGGTCCAGATCGAGATCCCCGGCTTCGGTGATACCGACTGAGGTGACGGCCTCGTCATGCTCATGGTCCGGCTTGTACTCACGGGTATGCAGCGCTTCCACGCCGCCGTTCTCGTCCGCGAACACTGCATCGAACTCATTCGGGTGATGCTCGCTGAAGAACACGTAGAAGCCCGGAGTTTCGATTTCCACCGCACAGATCGATGGCTCTTCGCCGAACTGCACCTGGTAGAGCTGATCGCCCGGCTTCATCGTCTGATTCGCAACCAGTTTCACCGGTTCATCAGAGAACGTGAGCACCGCATCCATCAATCGGGACTCCAGCGCACCGTCATCAACACCGGCAATCGGATGCACGCTGATGTCCATGGTCGGGTCTTCGCCCGGCTGGAACGTCCAGGTCCAGGTGCCCGGCTCCAGCCAGTAAGTGCCCGACCACTCGAACGGGTACTCCGGTTCGAGGAAGGCGGGATCGACATCCAGCGCCCGATCGAGATCGAATCCGCCAATGTTCAGCACGCGATCCATATCGATTGCCGCGTTCTCGGTTCGGTAGACCTTCGCTGCCGCGTTCATCGACTTGATCCGGGCTTCCAGCTGGTCGACCTCATCGGCGCCAACCAGATCGATCTTGTTGAGCAGAATGACATCAGCAAAGGCGATCTGCTCCCGGACTTCGTCGCTATCATCCAGGTGCTGCCAGACGTGTTTGGTGTCGACGATGGTCACGATGCCGTCGAGCTTGAGACGATCGCGCATCTCATCATCAACGAAAAAGGTCTGAGCCACGGGGCCTGGATCGGCCATTCCGGTGGTTTCGATCATGATGTAGTCGAACGCATCGCGCCGCTTCATCAGGTTGCCGAGAATCCGGATCAGATCTCCACGAACGGTGCAGCAGATGCAGCCGTTGTTCATCTCGAAGATCTCTTCTTCGGCACCGATGACAAGGTCCTGATCCACGCCAACTTCACCGAACTCGTTCTCGATGACAGCGATCCGCTTGCCATGATTCTCGGTGAGAATCCGGTTGAGCAGGGTGGTCTTGCCAGAGCCGAGAAATCCGGTGAGAACCGTAACCGGAACCGTGTTACGAACTTGAGATTCTGTCGCCATTGTTGCCTCCACACTTCTGAATCCAGTGGTCGGCAGTCGAGGCGTTCTGCGCGTGCAGACACCTGGCATGTCGCCGACTGCCACCATTCAGGAAGTGTGATGATTCTGCGGGCGCAGAGATGTCGCGAACCGAACCAGATGCCCGGTCTGAATTGGCACCGGTTTCCGGCAGGCTATTCGTGTTGGTGTGGCTCCCAATCGAGAAGCAGGAATCGCTCGGAGCTGCCGGAGCCAACGGTTGCCAGCTGCCGTGACCGTTTCAGATCACGAAGTAGTCGGGTGACCGTGGTGCGGGTGGCGCCAACCGCTGAAGCCAGCTGTTGATGAGTAATCCGGACATCGATCATCATCCCGTCCGCGTGCTCCACCCCGAACTGCTCGGCAAGGAGCGAGAGAAGCCCCATGATCCGCTGATCGAGATGCGGCCGTGCCTGCATCGCCGCCCAGGCTTCCATCTGCTGAAGTCTCGCACGCAGATGCTGGGGCAGTTCGATGTCCTGAAGCGCGTCATCCCAGGATCGAACCCGGAGGGTTGCATCTGTATGAGTAACCAGACGGATACTGCAGCTATCCTCCGGATGGCCGACCAGCATCTGTCCCGGTCCACAGAGTCCGAGGAGGACTTCGGCCCCATCCTCGTGAATCACGGTGACGGCCAGCACACCTTCCTGCACCTCCAGAACCGCATTCTGCTCCGGAATGACAACCTGTCCGCGATCGAATCGCTGGTGACGCCTGGCAGGGCCATCAGAGATGCCGTGCTCGCGCTCCAGCGAGGAGCGCAGACGACTGATCGTTGCCAGCAAGATATCTGTTGTGAACGACGAGGGGAGCACGGCCTGCGCGCCAGCCTGATAGGCCTGCAGCGCCAGATGCGGGGAGTCATCACGATTCCAGGCGAACCATGACAGCGCAGACTGATGTGCCAGCCGCTGAAGCACGCCCAGCGGGGCATCCTCATCCAGCCGCATACCAACGATCATCGGGCGGGCGTCGGTCAGCCGTCCGACTGAGCGATGCTCCATACGAACGTCGTATCCGGCATCGAACACCGAAACGATGTGATCGCTCGCTTCAGCCCAGGCGCCAGAGAAGACCACCGGAATCGTGAGCGTGGTTTCGGCATGGGTCGAAGGTATTGCCTGCGAACGTTGTCTGCTCATTGTCACGGATCTCTTCTCTCACCGGGCGTCAACTCACTCAGGCAGGGTGCTGATGCTGGCTGGGCTCAGGGCTAACTGTTGCCAGTTTCCAGAAGTTGCGTCGTTTCGGTCCGATGATCGCAACGATAGCGAACAAGAGCGTCGCCACCAGCACGATCGCCCCGCCCGAGGGAACGTCTGCATAGTAGGAAACATAGAAGCCGCCCACCGCGGACATGGCCCCGAACAGCGCGCCGAGCGCCATCATCACGCCGAATCGGTCGGTCAGCAGATACGCCGTCGCACTCGGTGTCACGATCATCGCAACGACCAGCACTACGCCGACGGCCTGCACCGAGACGACCACGGTGACCGACAACAGGATCAGCAGCAGCATCTGGAGCTTCCGAGCTGGCAGGCCGGCAGATTCCGCCACCACCGGATCGAAACTTACGAACAACAGCTCCTTGTAGAAGATCAGAATGATCCCCAGCACAATGCCGCCCAGGATCATGATGCTGATCAGGTCGTCCCGACGGACGCTGAGAATGTCGCCAAACAGGTAGCTGAACAGGTCGATGGTGTAGGTCTGGATGCCGAGGCTCATCAGGACGATGCCAGCGGCAAAAATCCCGCTGAAGAAGATCCCGATCGAGGTGTCGGTGCTGATTCCCGTCCGTTGCGATACCGCACCGATCCCGAGGGCCGCCAGCACGGCAGCGATCAGCGCGCCGATATAGAAGGAGAACCCGGCCAGAAACGCCACCACGATCCCGGTGAACGCGATATGGGCCAGTGCATCACCGATGAACGCCATCCCCTTCAGGACAACAAACGTGCCGACAACGGCGCAGATGACGCCGATCATGATTGCGGCCACGAACCCTCGCAACAGGAACGTGTAGCCGAGCGGTTCCATGAGCCAGTCAATCATGGTGGAAGTGATCCGGATCCTCGACAACGAATGTCCGGTTACCCAGACGCAATAGCAGCAGGTGCGACTGGAAGGTCCGATTCAGCAAGTCCTGCGTCAGCACATCTTCCGGTGGACCAAACCCGTGAACCGTCCGGTTCAGCAATAGAACCTGATCGAACCGTTGAGCAACGCAGCTCAGGTCGTGCGACGCCACAATTGTCGTGACACCGTCTTTGCAGAGATGATCGAGGAGCTCGAAGATCTGGTGCTGGGTTGTGGCGTCGACTCCGCTGACTGGTTCATCGAGCAAGAGAATGCTCGGCTCCTGAGCTAGCGCTCGAGCCAGAAACACCCGCTGCCGCTGCCCACCGGAGAGCTGGCCGATCTGGCGACTCTTGAAGCCACCCATTCCGACCATCTCCAGCGCGTGATCGACGATCTTATGGTCCGGCTTGCGCGGCCAGCGAAGGAAGCCGAGACGCGGATAGCGGCCCATCATCACAACCTGACCAACCGTTACCGGAAAACTCCAGTCCACCGTCTCGGTTTGCGGCACGTAGGCGACCTCCGGGCCCGGTCTACCAGGTTGTCCATTGATCAACACCCGTCCCTGCCAGGGCGGCTGCAGTCCAGTCATCGTCTTGAACAGAGTCGACTTTCCACTACCGTTCGGACCAATCAGCCCGACCAGAGAGCCCGGAGCAACACTCAACTGGACATGCTCAAGCACCGGATCATCCTGATAGCCGGTGCTAAGGTCTTCCACCTGAATTGCGGCTGGCCCAGCGGGAAGGTTCGACCGCTGCTCGGACAGCACCTCTGGTACCGATTCCACTTCTGCTACCACCGTATGTTTCGTCTCTCAATCACGTCGTATTACGCGGCGGGCGGACACAGGGTCCGCCCCGACCGTACTGGATTGGCGTGCTCATTCTCCCAGAGTTGGGAGAGCGAGGCGGCCCCCCATTCTCCCCTCTCCCAGTTTTGGGAGAGGGCGTTGCCCCCTATTCTCCCCTCTCCCAGTGTTGGGAGAGGGGTCGGGGGTGAGGGCCACTAACTCAGTCCCTCAACAACCGCTTCGATATTCAATTCCATCATCTCCAGATAACCCGCACCTTCCGGTGGAGTATCGCTGTAAATCATCAGGGTCTCGACACCCGCCTCATCGGCGATCGCCTCAGCCAGTGATGGATTGAACTGCGGCTCGATGAATACAGCCGGAACGCCGACTTCCTGAATTTCATCGGCCAGTTGTGCGAGTTCCTGTGCACCAGGTTCACGTCCCGGGCTAACAACTACAACACCAACGACTTCCAGATCATAGTGATCCGCGAAGTACGGGAAGGCATCGTGGAAGGTGACCATGAACCGGTTCTCGTCCGGAATCTCGGCCATTTCTTCCTGCGCCCACTCGTCGAACGCTTCGATCTCGGCAATGTAGTCGTCCGCATTGCTGCGGTAGTCAGCTTCGTTGTCCGGATCGATCTCGGCGAGTCCTTCATAGATGTTCTCCACATAGTGGATACCGAACACCGGGCTCAGCCAGAAGTGTGGGTTGCCATACGGGTAATCGTGGTCGTGGTCATGATGATCATCGTCGTGGTGGTGATCGTCACCGTGGTCATCGGCATGATCATCATCGTGGTGATGGTCATCAGCATGATCATCATCGTGGTGGTGATCGTCACCGTGGTCATCAGCATGATCATCATCGTGGTGATGATCGTCGCCATGGTCATCAGCGTGGTGATCGTCGACGTGGTCATCAGCGTGGTGATCGTC
>REEK01000109.1 GCA_007695115.1 Sphaerobacteraceae bacterium | reverse complement strand
ATTATGTGATCTGTACCGATGGTGGTGGTGGCGGCAGTGATGAGGCCCGGGACTGTGGTCCAGCCGCCCGGCGAGAGCTGAACAAGCTGCGACGTCGGGAACAGCGGGCAGCCGGAGACGTGCTGGGGCTGGATCAGATCTTCTTTCTGGATCACATCGATGGACAGCTGCAGAATACGATCGAGCTCCGCCGCGAGCTGGTTCGCCTGATTCGCCGGTATCGCCCAACGCGTGTGCTGATACCATCGCCAGATCGGGTATGGCATCCGGAGTATCACGTGAAGCGTCATCATCCAGACCACATGGCCTGTGGCGAAGCGGCCCTGGCGGCGCTCTATCCGGCGGCACAGAATCCGTGGGATTTCCCGGAGTTGCTGGATCAGGGGCTGATGCCGCATCAGGTTTCGGAGTTCTATGTGACCGGGGCGCCGGTGATCAACCACGCCGAGGAGATCAAGGACACGATGGATGTGAAGATCGCGGCACTGGCCGAGCACAAGAGTCAGGTCGGTACGCGGATCGATGATCTCGGCAAGATGCTGCGGGATGGTGCGCGGGATCGTGGCAAGGAACACGGGATGAAGCTGGCGGAAGTGTTTCACAGGATTGATAACTGGTAGGACGGCCCTCAGATACCCGGGCCAGGCCCTCACCCCCGGCCCCTCTCCGTGTGGATCTTCGTCGTATGGGTGGCTTACTGGCCCTCACCCCCGGCCCCTCTCCCAATCCTGGGAGAGGGGGGTTTTTGTGTCGGTGGATCAGTTGGTTTCCACCTGGGTGCCGGCGGGGTATTCGTGCATCGGGGTGAGATCCTGCGCCCAGGCATCGAGGAATGGCTGCACCACGCGCCAGGATTCTTCGGCTTCGTCATCCCGGATAAACCGGGACTGATCACCCCGCAAGGCATCGAGTATCAACGCGCCGTGGGCCGGGATGTTCTCCTGCGGCAGATCGATACTGAGATTGACCTCACGCAGCTGCAATGGATCTTCCGGCCGGTTGAGCAGTAGCCGCACCTGCAGGCTGTCCGGCAACATGTAGAGCTGCAGGGCGTTCGGCGTTTCGATCATGTGCGTTTGATACGGTCCCTCATCCAGCTGCTTGAAGACGATGTTGGCAATCCGGCGACGATACGCCTGGCCTTTTCCGGTCCGAATGAGAAACGGCACGCCAGTCCAGCGATCGTTATCGATCTCCAGCTGAATCTTGGCGAAGGTCTCGGTGCGGTTGTCCGGGTCCACGCCGTCTTCATCGACATAGTCCGGAATCTGCTTGCCGTTGATCTCCCCGGCGGTATAGCGTGCCCGGTAGCTCATCTTCGCGGCTTCGTCGGGGCTCCAGGAGCGGACATCTTTCAAGAGCTGCACTTTGGCGTCCCGGAGTGATTCCCCCTGCATGTCCTCCGGCGGCTCCATCGCCACCATGCAAAGAATCTGCAGCAAGTGGTTCTGAGTCATGTCTTTCAGGGCACCGGCGGTATCGTAGTAGCTGGCCCGGCCACCCAGGGTGGAGATGTCCTCGAAGATGATCTCAACCTGCTCGATGTGCTCCCGGCTCCAGACTGGCTGGAGAATCCGGTTGGCAAATCGGAGCGCCGGGATCGCTTCCACGGATTGCAACGCAGTGAAGTGGTCGATCCGGTAGATCGTGTCCTCGGAAAAGTGCTGCTTGAGCAGTTTGTTCAGCTCCACGGCGGAGTCGTAATCATCGCCGAACGGTTTCTCGATAATGATGCGGCTGCCCGCGGTCAGGCCGATCTCTTCCAGCGCCCGGATGCAATCGGGGTAGATCTTCGGCGGCAGCGCCAGGTAGATGAGCGATGGTTTATCGCCGATCGCCCTGGACAACGCGTCGGCGTCGGTGGCATCGGCTTTCACGTAGTGCAGATGCTCCACGAACTGATCACGGACACTGGCTTCGACTCCCGGAGCGCTCTCGGCGATGGCATCAGCCGAACGGGACCGGTAGTGGTCATTGTCCCAGTCTGCCCGGGCAACGCCGATGATCTCCAGCGGACGCTCGAGCTTCCCTGCCTGCAACGCGTCGGCCATTGCGGGGAGCAGGAACCTGGTGGAGAGATCCCCGGCGGCTCCGAGGATCACGAGTCGGTTCAAGTCAGCCATCAGGAGCCTCCGGCTTGTTCGAGTGCGATCTGAATGTTGACGCCAGACGAGATCACACCGACATGACTGAACGCCTGCGGGAAGTTCCCGAGAAATCGTCCAGACGGCGGGTCGATCTGCTCCGGAAGCAGGCCGGCGGGATTGGCCCGGCTGCAGAGCGAGTTGTAGAGCTCCAGGGCTTCATCGATCCGGCCCTGTTTGGCCAGATTGTCGACATACCAGAAGCTGCAGAGCAGGAAGGCGCCTTCGTGGCCGGGCAGGCCGTCGGGCGATTCATCCGGCAGGTAGCGATAGATGAGGCCCTCGCCGGCCCCCAGACGATCCATCACCGCCTGGGTGGTAGCAACCATTTTCGGATGATCGGCCGGAATCACACCACGGAGCGGCAGGGTAAGCAGGCTGGCATCCAGTCCACCACCGCCGATGTGCTCGGTCAGGGTGTTCCGATCGGCCACCCATGATTCCCCGAGAATACCGTTACGGATGATCTCCGCTTCTCTTCTCCAGCGAGAGGGATCACCGGGGAGATCGAATTTGTCGGCCAGCGCGGCGCCACGCTCCAGCGCAACGAGACACATCGCCGATGAATAGGTGAAAAGGCGGCCTTCGGCGCGAATCTCCCAGATACCGTGGTCTGGCGTGCGCCATTCTTCAGCCGCGGCATCGATCAATGGGCGAAGCCGGGACCAGAGATGCTCGTCGATACTCCCGCCAGGCATCCCCCACTGATAGGCCACGTCGATGATCTCGCCGTAGACGTCGTGCTGGCGCTGATCGGCGGCGCCATTGCCCCAGCGCACCGGCGGGGACTTTCGATAGCCTTCCAGCAGCGGGTCTTCCCACTCTGGTTCTGGCTGATTGCCGTCCAGGGTGTAGAGCACGTGCGGCTGTCCATCACGCTCCACGGCATCGAGCACCCAGCCAAGGAAGGCCCAGGCTTCGCTGGTCATCCCGATCCGGCGCAACGCGAAGACAGAGAAGGCGCAGTCCCGAATCCATGCGTAGCGGTAGTCCCAGTTTCGTGGACCGCCGATCGCTTCGGGAAGTGAGGACGTCGGTGCGGCGACGATCGCCCCGGTTGGGAGGTAGTCCATCATCTTCAGGGTGATGGAGGATCGGCGCACCAGATCGTACTGTGGGCCTTCATAATGGAAGCAACTGATCCAGCGTCTCCAGGCATCGATCGTCGATTGCATGCAGTGTTCAGGCGAAATCGGGGTGAATCGGTGCGGTGGGCGCTTCCAGTGAAGCATCACATGGAAGGAATCGCCGGTCTCCAGCGAGAGCTCGGTGTGCAAGCCATCCAGCTCCACGGTGGAATACATGGAAAGGTCGAGCTCCGGCTGTTCGTTCAGATCGAGCAGGTAGCCGCCACTACTCCGGCTGATCTCGGCGCCACCACGAGGGGAAATATCGACCCGGAGATCTACCGGTCCCTGCAGCACTTCGACCTTCCGGACCAGTTCACGCCGGCCAGGCGGGGCGTCTTCATGGAGATTCACGCCACTGCGGAGCGTCATGGCATCGGTAATCCGGATCATACCGTCGCCATTGCGGAGCTCGGTTACCAGGACTCCGGTATCTTCAATATAGTACTGGCGAGAGGTGCGAACCTCATCCAGCGAAATCGAGAAGGCACCCCCTCGCACGGAATCGAGAATCTGTGCGAATATCGGGGGAGAATCGAACCGCGGAACGGACATCCAGGGGATACTGCCGTCCCGGGCTACGAGTGCCGATCCGGTGCAGTCACCAATCAGGGCGTGATCCTCGATCGGCAGGTAGCCATCGATCCGCTCGATCGGAGTAAACTCTGGCATTAGTTTGCGATCTCCCTTCCAGAAGAAGCGTCGTGTGTTGGTAGACAGACAGTGTAGTACGCGACTGATCAGGTACGGGCTGATGTGCGGCCGATTGAATCGAAGCCGCGTCGTTGTGCAGGTTCTGGTCTGCACGAATCGTACCTGAAGCCTCTTGCGGAGAGAGGAACGGGTCCAGGACCACCGAAGATGCAGAGTTCAGGAAGGCTAACGCGTGGCTGACGATCTCGCTCGATTGCTCCGGCACATTGCCCATCAATACACCGGGCCCCAGGAGGTCAAGGAAGTCGAGCGAGATGATCCGAACATCTCGGCCGACGATCTTGGGCGGCAACGAGAGCGCGCCATGCGGGACGAGGAACGACGGGTTCAGGAACTGGAAGATGCGTTCCGCCGGGGCCTGGCCCGTTCGTATCGAGCCAGCGAAGCGGGCGGAGATGCGATCTCGCTGGATGATCGAGATCCGGATCAGAACAGGATCGCCGATGCGCTGGTGCACTTTCTGGTGGGACCGGGCATCGCAACGTCCAGAACCCGCGAGACGATTCCTCAGCACTACATCTATACAATCTGGGTCGACTGGCCACGCCTGTTCAGGGTGGCTCGCGAAGCCCGGATCGATCTCAAAGCAAGCATCAGACAGATACCGGACGAGTAAACCGGGAGGTTCCCATCGGAGCGCTAACACCAGAGGATCGCCAGAGACTGGACGACGTTGCGGCACGGATCGACGTCGTGTTCAAACGCGAGGAACTGCTGCGCCTGGCGCTGGTTCACCGGTCATATCTGAATGAACTGGGGCTGGATAGCGATGAAGCGGTTGCAGACTCCAACGAGCGTCTGGAGTTTCTCGGCGACGCCGTGCTGGGCATGATCACCGCCCAGTTCCTCTATGAACGGTATCCCGATCTTCCCGAAGGTCAGCTCACGGCGTTTCGTACCGCGCTGGTGCGCACCGAGACGCTGGCTGCCTGGGCACGTCATTTCAACCTCGATCAGCATCTGTATCTCGGTCGCGGTGAACTGGTCAACGAAGGTGATGTGCGTGATCGGATTCTGGCGGGGGCATTCGAAGCTATCATCGCCGCTATCTATCTCGATCGCGGATTACGCAAGACCCGTGAGTTTCTGCAGAAGCTGTTGCAGGCAGATGCCGACGCCATCATCACCGTAGGGCAGGAAACCAACTACAAGGGTCGACTGCAGGAATTGATTCAGGAGCGACACCGGATTACCCCCGCATACCATACACTCACTGTCAGCGGACCGGCCCACGAGCGGATCTTCGAAGTCGCGGTGCTGGTCGGTGAACAGCAGATCGGAACCGGAAGCGGGAGCAGCAAGCGAGCCGCTCAGCAGGAAGCCGCCAAACGCGCGCTGGAGCAATTGAAGCTGACTGAAGGGGAGACCGAAGAATGAGCAGGCTCTACGATCAGTTGACCATCTTCGGCGGCAACGCCAACCCCGAACTGACCCGGGAAATTTGCGCCTACATCGATATTCCACCCGGACGAATCGAAGTCTTCAAATTCAGCAACGAAAACATCTTTGTCCGGATCGGCGAAAGTGTCCGCGAGAACGATGTCTTCGTCATCCAGCCACTCAGCGGCAAGATAAACGACAGCATCATGGAGTTGTTGATCATTATCGATACCCTGAAGCGCTCTTCTGCCGGCCGGATTACCGCGGTAATCCCGTACTTCGGCTATGGCCGCACCGACAAGAAAGATCAGCCCCGGGTGCCGATTACGGCCCGGTTGATCGCCGACATGATAACCGTGGCCGGTGCCAATCGGGTCCTGACCGTCGATCTCCACGCTGGCCAGCTCCAGGGATTCTTCAACATCCCGGTCGATGAGATGACCGCCCTGCCGACGATCGCCGACTACTTCATCAACAAGAATCTCCATAATCCGGTCGTGGTAGCTCCGGATCTCGGGAGCAGCAAACGTGCCCGAAACTTCGCCGAAGACATCAATGCCTCACTTGCGGTGATCGAGAAGCGCCGGGTCGGCAATGTCGACAAGAGCGAGATGCTCAACCTGATTGGCAGCGTGAAGGATCAGCCAGTCGTCATCATCGACGACGAGATCGATACCGCTGGCTCGCTGTGTCAGGCCGCCGAGGTATGCCTGCAGAATGGCGCATCGGAGATCTACGCCGCCTGTACACACGCCGTTCTCAGTGGACCGGCGATCGAGCGACTGGAAGCATCTTCGATACGTGAACTGGTGATCAGCAACACGATTCCGCTGCCCCCGGAGAAGCAATCCGATAAGATTACGGTGCTATCGCTGGCAGCAATTCTCGGCGAGTCTATCCAGCGTATTCATACCGGGACCAGTGTCAGCTCAGCCTATCGGAGTGCTGACCGGACCCCGATGCCGTAACCGGCGGCGATTATCTGTACGTTCGACTAGCAGACTTGCTAGAATTCCTGCAGTGACAGCCGGGCAACAATTCGGAACGATGACGATGAGCCAGTCCCGCGGTCATACACAGCACTCGTTCGCACACCATCCTCACCAGCCGTAGTTGGAAGGCGCCACCGTGTCCAGGAATCGTCCATCATTCGCCAACGCACGGAAGAACCAGTCTGGTTCCCGCAACGTGCTCGCCCTTATCATCCTGACGGTGTTTGCAATCGGCGTAATCGCCATCGGGTTATTCCTGCTTGCCGATCGCCTTGGAACCGCATCGATCGGTTCAGATGGAGCCGAGAACGGTGAAGTTGCCGTCTCGGATGATCCATCGGCCACTGAAGAGCCAACCGCTGAGGTGGAAGATCAGCCGACACCGCTCCCTCCTGATCCAGAAGACCTCGAGACTGCCCGTGAAATTGCTGAGGGCTGGGTAACGCTCTGGGAAGCCGAAGACTACCGGGGAATGTACGAGTTGATCTCGCAGGAGTCACGCTCGATCATCGACCGGGATGAGTTCGTCGAGCGATACGAAGGAATCGCTCAGGAACTGGCCCAGACCGATATCGAAGTCGAAATCACTGGCGGCGTCGAAGAAGCGCTTCGCTTCAACCTCGTCGTAACCCGGGATTCTGCGCGTGTCGGTGAGTTCGAGGATGAAATTCTCCTCACCATGGTGCAGGAAGCCCAGGGCCGCCCGCGTATCGACTGGTCGCCGTCACTCATCGTGGATGAACTGGCGGATGGCTTCATTCGATGGCGTCCGGATATCCCCCAGCGTGGACGAATTCTCGACCAGCATGGTCGACCGCTGGCGCATCTCGGCCAGATCAGCAAAGTCGGGGTGATTCCGGGTGATATCGAGGACGAAGGTGCGCTGCTCAACGAGCTGAGCGATCTGCTTGACATGTCCGAGGAGCGCATCGAGAGCACCTATTCCGCCGGTGATCCGGGGTGGTTCATGCCGATTCGCGATTTCCCGGACCAGATGGATGAAGAGCTTGTTGACCGGCTCAACGCCATTCCTGGCGTTTCGATCCAGAAGTGGCCTGAGCGCGTCTATCCAGCTGGACCGGCAGCGGCACACGTCGTCGGATACCTCACCGAGGTGTCGTCCGAAGAGCTTCCGAACCTGATAAGCGAAGGATATGCCCCTGGCGATGTCCTCGGGCGTGGGGGTATCGAATCCTGGGGCGAGGAGTATCTCGCCGGAACTCGTGGCGGCAGAATCATCGTCGTCGGCCCGGACGGCAACGAGCGACGCACCGTCGTGGAAGTCTCCAGCGAACCTGCTGCCGATATCACGCTGACGATCGATATCGATCTGCAGCGCGCCGCCTACGACGCACTCGGGGACGACGTAGGAAGCGTTGTTGTCGTGGATCCCGAAAACGGAGCGGTTCGCGCGATGGTGAGCAAGCCATCCTTCAATCCCAATGACTTTATTATGGGTCACACCACCGAGAGCTGGGAACAGATCAACGATCCCGATCTCCGACCACTGGAGAATCGCACCACCACATTTGCCTACCCGGTCGGCTCTATCTTCAAGGTCATCACCATGGCCGCCGGGATGGAGTACCTCGGTATGGATTCGCAAACGACGATGGACTGCTCGGCCGAGTTCCAGCTGCCAGGATCCGATCAGGTCTGGCGTGACTGGAGTCCGGACGGACAGGGAAACCTCTCCTTGCACAATGCGCTGGTGCAATCCTGTAACACGATCTTCTATCAGATCGGCGCCGATCTCGACTCCGAGGACCAGGACCTGTTGCCGGAAGCTGCACGGGGTTTCGGACTCGGCTCCTCTACCGGGCTGGATGCAGTGCGGGAAGTCTCCGGCACCGTGCCGGATGCGCAGTGGAAGATCGAGACCGTCGGTGATTTCTGGTCACGCGGGGATGCCGTCAACCTGTCGATCGGGCAGGGTTACTTCGAGGCAACACCGCTCCAGATGGCGGTCCTGTATGCGGCCATCGCCAACGGTGGAACGCTTTACGAGCCATATCTGGTACAGGAGATTGCATCGCTGGAAGGCGACATTCTCTATGAGGCAGAAGAGCAGGAAAACGGCGAGATCCCGTTCCCGGATTCTACGCTATCTGCCATCCGGGAGGCTATGGTGGACGTCACCCAGGCAAACAACGGCACGGCGGTCGAGGTCTTCGACGGAGCCCTGGTTCCGTCCGGTGGAAAGACCGGAACGGCCGAAACGAGCCGGGATGATCCGCACTCCTGGTATACCGCCTTTGCCCCGGACGGTAGCCCGGGCATGGCAATGGTGGCAATGGTCGAGTTCGGTGGAGAAGGTTCCGCTGTTGCGGCGCCGATCTCACGGCAGGTCATTGATTTCTGGGCCGATAACCTGATGGATGATTAGCTCCCCGCGAGGGGTCAGGAGCAAACGCATGGGCAACCCGCGAACCGTTGGTATTCTGATCTTCGACGATGTGGAAGTGCTCGACTTCTGCGGTCCCTTCGAAGTTTTTTCGGTGGCCGGAAAGCCAGATCAGGATGGAGACGACGACAAGCTCTTCCGGGCAATCGCCATCGCCGAGGAAGATCGCATCATCAACTGTCGGGGCGGGTTGCTGGTTCAACCGCACTACACTATTGCCAATCATCCGGATCTCGATATCGTCGTCGTCCCCGGTGGCAAGGGGACCCGTCGTGAGCGCTACAACCGGAACCTGCTGGACTGGATCACGCTGCAGGATCAGAAGATCGAACTGCTGACCAGCGTCTGCACCGGCTCCTTCCTGCTGGCCGAAGCGGGGAAACTCGATGGACTCTCGGCCACGACGCACTGGGCCAGTGTGGATTCGATGCGTGAGACCTACGAATCGATCTCGATGCAGGCCGATACCCGGTTCGTCGATCAGGGCCGGATCATTACCTCGGCAGGGATCTCGGCAGGTATCGACATGTCGTTGCACGTCGTCTCCCGGTTGCACGGCCAGGATACGGCAGCCTGGACCGCTCGCCGCATGGAATACGACTGGTCTCCGGAGTAATCCGCGTTCGCTAACGCGTTCTCTGTTCCCGCATTTCAATAAGTACACAGACCGGCAACGCTCGGATGCGTTGCCGGTCGCTTTGTGCATCCCTGATCAACAGACATGCGGTCACCCAACCTACTCGCATCTTGCAACTATTCAGTAAGAGGCTAGAATGCCGGGAAACATTCGGCGACTTGTCCCTGCCTGAGACGGGCAGACAACAGCATAGCGGGAGTGCGAGGCATGTTCGAGTTCTTGATCCTGTTGGTGACGTTCGGCTTCGTCATCGCGGCGATTGTTTCTCTCTGGAAGAGCCGCCGGCACTCAGCGGGGATCAGGCTCATCACGCGTGCACTGCCAGCGCATCTATGAATCATCCCGACAGGGACAGACGGCCGAGTTTCTGATCAAAGAGAACGCGATCCCTCTCTCTACGCCTGTTTACGTTGTTGGGCTGGTGATGAGCGTTGTCACAATGCTCATCGGCATTGCCCTCACTTCAGTGGGTATCCTGTAAGTCCATTCATCGGAGAGATTCTCCATCATGTCGACATACTCCGGTGGTCAGGAGATCCTCGTTTGCGATCTCCGACGGATACGCTAGAATGCCCGGACAACAAGAAACACGCATACTTTCGATCCTGTCTGAACAGATAGAACTGATTAATCCGGGGAGTGGGGCCTATGTTTCTGTTAATCATTCTGGGAATTCTTCTGATGATTGGCGCCGGAGTGGCGCTCTGGAATCGGCGCAAATTCTCAGAGAAGATGAATCTGATCCGGCGAGCTGTGCATGCCAGACCTGGCGAAGTCGGCAATGCCTTTCCGGGTGAACTGGTCGCCGTTACCGGCAACGCCGAGAGCAGCCAGGCGCTGATCAGCGAACAGAGCGAGACCCCGTGCATCTATTACGACTTCCAGATCGTTCGCCGATACGAACGCAGTCGCGGTGGTGTCTCCATGGGGGGACGGAATCTTCGCGGGAGACGACGCCGCACCGGCCGACAGCGTGGACGTGAAACCGTAGCAGAGAACGAACAATGGGTCCCGTTCCGGATCGAAGACGAGTCTGGAGCTGTACGCGTCAATCCAGACGGCGCCTGGTTCGAGGCTCGCAAAGTCATGGATCGTTACGAGCGTGAGGACAGCAATAATCTCCTTGGCATCCCCGGTCTCAACGTTAATCTCGGATTTGGTGGCAACCAGACGCTCGGCTACGAGATCAAAGAGAACGCGATTCCCACTGGAACGCCGCTCTTCATTGCCGGGCCAGTTAATGAAAAGGGAGAGATCGAGCGCAACCGGAATCACGGGCTGATCGTCACCTACCGGTCAGAATCTGCCCTGCGCGACGACTGGGGCAAGCGAGAGCGCTACCAGCTCATCGCCGCACTCGTTGCCGCAGGTCTCGGCGTACTGGCGTTCTTCGGCGCCGGCGTCGCCTGGCTCCTGTCGTTCTTCTAGCCAGCCTGCTACCTTCGAGATAGCGCTCCGTCACTGCCCGTTACCTCAGACCGCCATCTGCGTCTGAACCAGCAGACAGGATGGCCCGAAACGGTATGAGGCATCAAGTGATGACGAGCCAGCAACGGCAGACAATGCGTGCGCCATCGGAGGAAACCGGGCTGGACGATCGAGACATCGTCGAGTTGGCCAGGCGATCTCCAGAGGCGTTCGGTACGCTGTACGAGCGGTACATCGATCGAATCTTCGGGTACTGTGCCCGACGTGTGGAATCCCGACAGGCCGCCGAAGACCTCACCGCGAACATCTTCGAACGTGCGTTTTCAAAACTCAGTTCCTACCGGGGCGGATCATTCCGCGCCTGGCTTTTCTCCATTGCCCACAACATCGTGACCGATCATTACCGACGGCGGCGCCCCGTTCTCTCATGGGAGCCGTCAATGAGCGGGGCCGACGATGGCCCGACTCCAGAAGAACAAGCTATAGCTGTCGACGATCAGTCCCAACTTCATGAATTGATGTCATCACTGACCGAAAACCAGCGCCAGATCGTCGAATTGCGGCTGGCCGGCCTCACCGGCGCGGAGATCGCCGAGGTGGTCGATCGATCGCCTGACGCCGTCAAGATGATGCAGCACCGGGCGCTCGAGCGCATGCGCAATCAGATTTCAACCGACACCGCGGATGCGGAGATGACCGATGAGTAATCAGGATCGCACGCTTCTCGACCAGATCAACGATACCTGGGATGACCGAGTCGAAAACGGTCGAACATCGAGCCAGCAGGCGGACGAGTTCACCGAAACGATCGATGCGCTCCATCGAGCCAGCCCTTCGCCGCGGCCATCGCCAGAATTCCGAGCCCGGCTGAAGCAACAGCTCAGCCAGCAGGCTTCCGGGATCGGATCTGACCGGATCGACGACACCGAACCTGTTGGTGAAAGCCCACCGGTGCCAACTCCTATCGACGCCAAGCGAAACGGAGATGACGACATGCAACGCCGTCGGACACTGCTCAGTCACGCCGGTGAACTTGCCGCGATCGTGGCGATCCTGATTGTTGCCGCCGTCGGCGTCGCGCTCTGGCAATCCGGCGACTCCGGTATGTTGCCGGGTGCAGCCGGTGATGATAACGAGGAAGTGGTCGTTCCCACCCCAGAGCCAACCGGCCCCGGCCTCTGGGAGAACGTCACCCTCGATGAGGTCGAAGCACTGGCCCCATATGACCTGATCGTTCCCGGTGATCTTCCCGAAGGTTACGAACTCGACTCCATCACGGTGGCGAATCTCACTGAAATGGCCGCTCTAGAAGACTACGACCTCGGTGAGCGTGAAGATGGCGAGCCGTTCGTCACCACAATCCTGGAGCTTCGAGATGCCGAGAACCTGATCGAACTGGCCTTCCAGAATGCTATGTCGCCGGCACTGGCGAGTGATCAACCCGAACAGGTACCCGGTTCAGGAGCCTATCCGGGGCCACCGGTGGATCTCTCCCGCGGCGATCTCTACGTCGATGGCGTCGAGATCATGCATGCCAGCTATAACTCGGGACAGGAAGAACGCCTGCAACATACCTGGTTCCAGGACGGCCTGACAGTCCACCTGACCACCTCATCCTCCACGGAAGCAGAGCAACACGGCATGGAGCTGATCGAATCGATCGTCTCGATGAGACAGAACGAGGATCAGCCACCGGTCGCCCACGGATTCGGCACCCCGAGCGATGACGACGTGCCACAGCCAGAAGAGCAGCCGGATCCACATCCGGAAGAGCACCTGGATCTGACGATTGACGAAGCCCGCGAGTTGGTCGAGTTCGATCTGATCGATCCGGTCGATGTTCATCCGGACTATGAGATCAACTCCATCGATGCGATGGGACCGCCGGTCGGAGACATTCACCAGGTTGGGTTCGTCCTGCACCATAGCGGAGGGCCGGGACGCACACTCACGATTCAGCTATTCCAGCAGACATCGCCAATGGCCATACCGAATGTCGATACGATGCCTGAAAGCGCAGCTGATGATGTCATGAGTGATACCGAAACATCGGGTCCTGTTCAGGAAGAGCTGGATATGGACGGTATCACCGTTGTCCGCTCCATCCAGTACAACCTCGATGGCGATGAGTACGTCACCTATAACTGGGCACAGAATGAGACAAGCCTGTCGCTCCACGCAGTCACCGGGTTCCACGAGGACAACGGCAACGATTTCGATCACATCCACGAAATCGACGATCTGGATCAGATCGTCCTGGGGATCATCGAGCGCCGCACCAGCGATGATCCGCCACCGGAGCCGGACGGCATCGAGCAACCATCAGAAGAGCATCAGAGCGGCGGAGAGCGTGAGGTCTCACTGGACGAAGCCCGGGAGCTGATGCCGTTCGATCTGATCGACCACGATGCGCTTCCCGGCCATCTGCAGTTCGCCGCGGCGGCGGTACGTCGGACAGAGGATGGGCAGCCGGTCGAGCCGGATCATCCGGACATCGACCAGCCAAACACCCTGTCACTCCACTACGTTGGCACACCTGATCAGGATCATCGCCTGGTCCTGGAGATCACTCAGACTACCGACACGATCCCGAACCCGGAAGGGGAGATGCTCGAGATCAGTGGTCACGAGGTGGAACGGGTTGGCGGCACGATGGGAACTGGCTTCCAGGTTGCCTGGATCTGGACAGTGGACGACATCACCTACGGAGCCATGCTCACAATCGACAACCCGGACGGACATGAATCGGTCGAGCAATTCTCCGAAGAGCAGATCCCGGAGAGCGAAATGATCGCGCCGATCATCGAGTCCACCCTCGAGTAAGCACCAGAATCACCGTTCATTACCGTTCAGGTCTATCATGCAGGCGAACCGCACCGTTCGCCTGCCGCTCAGCCCGACGTGCTACCAGGAACAGAAAATCCCGCTTGCACGGCAGGGTGAAAATCGATAGGCTTCATTAAGCAAACCTTAAATGCGAAAGGCCCGTGTGTGAGACGAGCCTTCCGCGGGGATAAGGGGAGTGTAGGGGGCAGACAGCGGCGCGACTCGCTGTCCACGGGTAAGTAATTAGCTAATCTGGTCTCGCTGCGAGTGTGATGTCCAGCGAGATGACCTCATCTTCATCAGGTCGATAGATCTCCAGTTCGATCGTCTCTCCAACACGATATTTGAAGAGCTCGTTGATCAGCGGTGTGTCACTCGTGATATCGACGCCACCGACGCTGATGATAATGTCGTCTGGCTCAATGCCAGCGTCGGCTGCAGGCGTTCCGGGTTCGATCTCCCGGACGACCACCCCGTTCTCCACGGGCCAGTCTTCACCAATGAGATCCTGCGCCATCAACGGCGTGTAAACGATCCCGACATACGGACGCTCCACACCACCATCATCGATGATCTGTTGCGCAAGGGCATGAGCGGTGTTGCTCGAAATTGCGAAGCCCATGCCCTCGACCGTCACTCCGAACCCTGCAGTTCGAACCACTGCAGTGTTCACGCCGACTACTTCTCCATCCAGATTCAGCAGGGGGCCACCCGAATTACCCGGGTTGATTGAGGCGCTGTGCTGGATCATGTCCTCCATGCTGAATCCGGCCTGGATCTCGAGATTTCTTCCCAGCGCGCTGACGATGCCTTCCGTAACCGTATTGGTGAAGTCACCCAGCGCACTGCCGATAGCAATTACCTGTTCTCCTGGTCGCAGTGCGTCGGAATCTCCGAACGCCACGACCGCTGGAACCTCGGCATCGATTGAAAGAACTGCGACATCTGCGAAACTGTCTCCGCCGATCAGCGTCGCTTCGGCTTCCTCATCGTTCGAGAAAACGACGGTTATCTGATCACTACCCTCGACAACGTGGTAGTTCGTGATAATGTACCCGGCCTCGTCGTAGATGAAACCGGAACCGATACCGGCCTGTTCTGGATCCATGTCTTCAAAATCATCCAGGCCGTCGGTGAAATCGTCATCGTTGCTTCCGTTGTCGTCTGCTTCTTCATCGTCATCGGTGAAATCATCACCGAAGTCGTCACTGAATGGGAATGTCTGCTCCATACGCTGCTCGTTGATCACGGTGACCACAGCAGGGCTGACACTCTCGACGATATCCGCGATCAGGGACTCTCGCGGATCCACCCGAACTGGTTCCCCAGTCTCGTCTTGTGAAGGTGCAGCGTCACCGTCAGGGTCGGTGACGCTATCATCCGCGTGCGGTGGAGCCGCGCCGGGGGTAGGGTCAGGGACGGTGTCTGCCACGGTCTCCACCGATTGCGAATCGGGATTCAACACCAGAGCCGCAAATCCGCCTGCGATACCACCGGCCAGGGTGCCAAAGGTCAGGGCGATGATCGCAGTAACTACGACGAAAGCAAAACTGAAACGGCGTTGCATCTCTGGTGTCTACCCTCTCACCGTTGAGTGTGACCCCAACGTAGTTACAAGCTTGCAATCCGAGTCTGAACGTGGCGTTAATCGAACCTGAAAGATTCCTGAAGTGCTTCGGAGTGGTTCAGTCAATGGTCCAGCTACGAGTCAAAACGTTCAGCCGGTGGGTCTTATTTCCGATTCTGCTGATTCTGCCGCTGCTGGCTGCCTGTAACACTAATGGCAACTCCAGTGCCGCCGTCACCGAGCTGCATAACCCGGACACCTACCCTGGCGGCGATCTTCTGATCAACGCCACCGATCTCTATGCTCGAATCGATGATCCCGATCTTCGCATCATCGATCTCGGGGAGATTCGGAGTTTCCGGGAAGGGCACATCCCCGGCGCGGTTCACGTCTGGTGGCAGGACACCATCGAGATCCACAACGAGGTCTACGGCATGATGGCTGATGAAGAGACCCGCGATCAAATCTTTTCCGAGGCTGGGCTCTCGTCCAGTCAGGATATCGTGGTCTACGACGATTCCGGCGGAATGGATGCCGCCCGCTTCCTCTGGTTGCTCGATGCGGTGGGTTTCGACGGCAACACGTTCCTGCTCAACGGAGGCCGTCAGGCGTGGGAAGCTGCCGGGTATTCACTCACCACCGATCGCTACCGCCCATCGGCCGGGGGCCTCGAGCAGGAACCGAACTATGAGGTTCTGATCGGGCAGGGCGAGGTCCAGTCGGCAATCGACGATCCGGACACGGTGATCGTGGATGGCCGCAGCCGGGAAGATCAGCGAGAGACATGGTTCGATCGGCTCAGACACGGGCAGATCCCATCATCGATACATTTCCCGAGAGACCAGACGCTCCAGGACGGTCAGGTGCCCTACTTCAAGTCCGCCGAAGAGCTGCAGGACATGCTTCCGGACGAACTCGACCCGGATACAGATCAGACGGTGATCGCCTACGGGCTGCATGGGGTAAAGGGAGCACACACCTGGTTCACCCTGAAACTACTCGGCTTCGAGAACGTCCGCATGTACGACGGATCATGGGCGGAATGGGGTGCCGATCCGGATCTCCCGATTGAAGACGTGGAGTAGCTTGATGAATGTCAGCGTGATCATCGAAGACCCGGCCGGCAGCACCGTCCGCCACCACTGGAACGCCGAGACAGGCAGCTGGATCACTTCTCCACACCCCCATAGCAGTCGTCCGTGGCCGGCCAACTATGGATACATCGTCGATACCCGGAATCCGGCCGATGATGACGAGCTCGACATTCTGGTGCTGTCAACCGATCCACTGGAGACCGGCCAGCAGGTCGAGGTTCGGGCCATCGGCGTGTTGTTGCGCCCGGATGGCGATGACAAAGTTGTCGGCGTGCTGATCAGCGATCCCCTGCTCGGGCACATCTCACGCTTTCAGGAGACGCCGATCGAGCAGATTCAGGCGATCGACGACTGGTTCGCCGAATGGAGCCAGATCGGCCAGTGGCGTGACGAGAATGTGGCCTCGGTCCGTGTCCGCCGGGCACAGGCTGCCCGGGCCTGAACCGTGGCTGCGATTTTGATTGGTGATGTGACCGTACAGGTGCTACCATACCCGAGCGCTGTTCTGCGCCGAAACCCCGTATCTGGAGTGTCATGACTGTTCGCATCAAACGGCTGGAACTCAATGGATTCAAGAGTTTCCCGCGGCCGACCGTGTTCGAGTTCGACAGCGGCATAACCGCCATTATCGGGCCGAACGGTTCCGGAAAATCGAACATTGCCGATGGCATGCGCTGGGTTCTCGGTGAGCAGAGCTATTCGAATCTGCGTGGGCGAAAAGCGGACGACGTCATTTTCGCCGGGAGCACCGCCCGATCTGCCGTGGGAATGGCCGAGGTCACGCTCACGCTGGACAACTCCAGCGGCGATATGCCGATCGAGTTCCAGGAAGTCAGCATCACACGCCGCGCGTATCGCAGCGGCGAAAATCAGTATCTGATCAACGGCTCGCGTGTTCGACTGAAAGATGTGAACCACATTACGGCCGCCTTCGGGCAGTCGCATACCGTCATCGGGCAGGGCCTGGTCGATGCCGCGCTGAGCCAGCGTCCAGAAGAGCGACGCGGCCTGTTCGAACATGCGGCCGGGATCACCGGCCTGCGGATGAAATACGCCGCAACATCCCGCCACCTGGCCGAAACAACATCGAACAGCACCCGGCTGGAAGATCTGCTCAACGAGCTCGAGCCGCGTCTGAAGACACTGGAGCGACAGGCGAAACAGGCCCGGGAGTTCGCCGATGTACAGCGAGAACTCCGCGAGACCACCCTTCGCTACTATTCATCGCTCTGGCGGACCCACCAGCAACAGCTCCGGGAACTCAATGAGAAGGCCTCCAGCACTGAACAACAACTGGAGCAAGCGACTCGGGATCTGGCGAGCGCGCAATCCGAAATCGAGCAACAGCAGACTGAGCTGGAAACGCTTCAGCAACAGGCGCAGGAGCTCGATCAGCAAGTGATCGACAAGCGGGCCAGCCTGCGAGAGCAGGAGCACCAGATCGACCTCACCCGGCAGCGTCAGGAGAGCCTGCGCACCGAGATCAACCGGATCGACGAACGCCAATCCGCCGTCGATGAAGAACTGTCGCAGATCGAAGCCCGTCTAGCCGAGCGTACAGCAGAGCGGGAGACGCTCTCCACGCAACTCGCTGAGATCGAGGATCGGCTCTCCACCCAGCAGCAATCCCGTCAGGATCTCGATCGACAGATCAACGAGATGGCTGAACGCCAGCACCAGATCGATCGGGAGCGCGAGACAGTTCGGCAACGCATCTATCAGGCAAGGGCCGAACACGATTACCGGCTCCAGCAGCAGCACGATCTCGAATCCCGGGCCGAATCGATCAGCCAGCGTCGATCCGAGATCGAGCAGCAGATCACGACGCTCCAGAATTCGCTGAGCAAGGCGAACGATGCAACCGCTGCGCTGGAATCAACTTGTACCACGCACCGGCAGGAGATCTCCCGGCTGGAACAGGCGGGCGAGACACAGCGCAAAGCCGTTGAGACCGCCCGCCAGGCGCTGGAATCGATTCAGTCGGCGAGGACTCAACGTTCGGCACGGCTCGATGCCCTGCAACGGCTCCAGGAATCGGGAGAAGGGTTGCATCGCGGAGTGCAGGCGATTCTCGATGCCACGAAATCCGGAAAACTGAGTGGCATCATCGGCACGCTCGCCTCTCAGATCACCGTGTCAGAAGAACGCGAGACCGCCGTCGAAGCGGCACTCGGCGGTCATCTACAGGACATCATCGTCGAACGGTGGAGCAACGCCGAAGCAGCGATCGAGCTGCTGAAACGGCAGAACGCCGGTCGAGCAACGTTCCAGCCACTCGATACCCAGCGCAACAGCGGGAATCAGGACCGGCCCTCGTTGAATAACGAGCCGGGAGTTCACGGGATCGCCGTCGATCTCATCGAGTTCAGTCCGGAGATGGAACCGGTACTCAACGGCCTGATCGGGCGAACCGTGATCACCGACGATCTGCCCACCACCCGCAAGATTCTCAACCGGCTACGCCCGGGATGGACGGTGGTGACACTGGATGGCGAGGTCACCCGCTCCGGTGGATCGGTCACCGGCGGCAGCCGCATCCGGCAGAGCGGCACGCTCAGTCGCGAGCGCGAGTTGCGTGATCTTCCAGTGGAGATCACTGAACTCGATCGCCAGCGGGATGCAACGCAAGCCGAGCTGGACAGTGCTCGCTCGGATGCGCAACAACAGCAATCCGATCTCGATACCGCCCGGACTGCACTCCGGCAGGCCGAGAGTCAGCTGGATCAGGCAAAGCGTGAGCAAACCGCTCAGCGGCAGCAGCTGGAGCGGGCTCAGCGGGACCTCGAGTCACTGCAATCACAGACTAGCACCACTACCAGCGAGGCCGAAACGCGCGCAGCCGAGATCGATCAGCTCGTCTCGCAAGCCGAGGCAGATGAGAAAACGCTCGGCACGCTCGATCAGCAGCGGGCGTCGCTCATGGAAGAGATCGACCAGTTGCGGGCCGGAATCAACGACGCCGATCTGCGGGTGCTGGAGAACGATCGCAGCCGGATCGCTGAACGTCTGCACGGCATCGACCAGCAGACTGAGAGCGATACCGCCCGTCAACAACGATTGATGCAGGAGCGCCAGCAGGCTACCGCCGAGCGCGCCCGGATCGAACAGAACCTCGAGAGCCTGGCAGCCGATCTGCAATCGCTGACAGAGCAGATCGATCAGGCGCGAGTCGAGCTGGAATCACTGACCGGCGATCAAGGACCTCTGGCAAAGCAGCGGGACGACCTTCAGGCGTCGCTCTCCGGAAGAACCCAGCGAATTCAGACGCTCCAGCAGCAGCAACGCGAGCTCGAGCGCGCCCGGGACAGCCAGCGCTTCGACATCGAACGGGAGCAGGCACAGGGGGCGCACCTCGTCGAGCGGGTTATCGACATTCTGGAGATCGAGGATCCCGTGCCGTTGCTCGATGAGCACCCGATCGAGGACGATCTCGATATGCCGAAGCTGGAATCCAGCCTGCATCGTCTTCGCCAGCGTGCCCGGAGAATCGGGGCCTTCGGCGAGGAGACGATCACCCAGTACGAGCAGGAGCAGGAGCGCTACACCTTCCTGCGCAGCCAGCTCGATGATGTCCAGAGTGGCGCTGAAGCACTCCACTCGATGCTCAAGGAACTGGAACAGGCGATGGCCGACGAGTTCGATCGCACCTTCGGACAGGTTGCCGAAGCGTTCCAGTCGACGTTTCATCGATTGTTCGGTGGCGGCAGTGCGCAGCTGGTCCGCAGCGAAAATGAAGAAGATCGCACCGGGATCGATATCGTTGCCCAGCCACCCGGCAAGAAGCTGCAATCGCTGGCCTTGCTCTCCGGTGGAGAGCGTGCCCTGACCGCGGTGGCGCTCCTCTTCGCCATCCAGCGCGTCAACCCGAGTCCGTTCTGCCTGCTCGATGAGGTGGATGCCGCGCTCGATGAATCGAACGTGGTCCGGTTCCGTGATGAATTGCGCGATCTGGCCGCCAGGACCCAGTTCGTGATCGTGACGCACAACCGGGCGACCATTGAAGGCTCCGACGTGCTCTACGGCATCACCATGGGCACCGATGCTATCTCTCGTGTCGTTTCACTCAAGCTCCCCGATGAGGCCCCGGTTCCCACCGCCTGATTCATCCTCTGGAGCGACGTCGACAATTCACGCCAACACCAAAATGATAGTCTTGAACGACGAACCACAACCGATCAATTCTGATCCCTTCAGCCAGGAGCAAACGCCATGAAGACGCTATGGTCCGCCTTCTGGTTCGGCATCGTCTATTCAGTCGCCTGCGTTGCAGCAGCCCTCGTGTACACCTCGATCTTCGGACCGATGTTCGGCGAATGGGGCTGGCTTCACATCGGCGTCGCGTTGCTCTTGCTCGGCGTGCTCGCGCTGACCGGAGTCGGCGCACTGGATGGTCAGCCCAATCCCTACGGCCGAACTCACCCTATGTACAACCTGAAAGACGTACCGGAACATAAAAGCTTCGGAACTGGCGGATTCACCTGGGTGACACAGCTGGTGCCAATGATCCTGACGATCGCCCTGCTATTCGCCGCTGCTCGATTCATCTGACGGCACGTCATCGACAAGGAAGTCCCCGACGAGGCGCCGATTCCTGCTGCCTGATCCTGCTTGCCACGACGTGTTATAGAATCCGCTCCATTTGACGTTAGCCATCGGCGTCGACTATGGTAGCTTTTGGCTATCCGTTGGATCTCTTGAATTGTTCAGGACAATGAACCACCTGAGTCGCCGACATCCAGGAACTCGGCTGGCGATTCGTTACGCATACAGCGCGCTTCACCGTCGGAAGGAGACCCGATGATACAGACGTCACCGGTCGAGACCAGGCAGAGATCGAGCACCCCGGACTCAGAGGTGATGATCGACGTTCGGAACCTCTCGAAGCACTTCGGAGACATCAAGGCGGTGGATGACATCTCGTTCACCGTACACCGTGGCGAGATTTTCAGTTTTCTGGGACACAACGGCGCCGGCAAAACGACCACTATCCGTATGCTGACCGGGCGCTCCAGACCGACATCCGGCAGCGCCACGATTGCCGGGATGGATATCGTGACCCAGCGGGACGACATTCTCCCGATCATCAACGTTGTGCCGGAAGATCAGAATCTCTACGAGCGATTGACTGGACGAGCAAATCTGGAGCTCTTTGCCGACCTCTACGGGGCGCCGCGCCAGCGAGTGGACGAGCTGCTGGAACGTGTCGGCCTGGAAGAGGCATCCAAGCGGGCTACCAAGACCTATTCCTCTGGCATGAAGCAACGGCTGCTGATCGCCCGGGCGTTGATCAACACGCCAGAACTCCTGTTTCTGGACGAGCCGACTCGTGGGCTCGATCCAGCATCGGCGAAAGAGCTCCGGGACATGATCAACGAGCTCAGCCAGCAGAACACCACGGTATTTCTGACAACACACCTGATGGAGGAAGCCGACGATCTCTCGCACACGGTGGCGTTCATCAGTGCCGGGAAACTGGTAGCCATCGATTCTCCACGTGAGCTGAAACTGCGCCACGGCGAACGGAGCGCGGCGGTGCTGCTCGAGGATCGTTCGGAGCAGGTCATCGATCTGCACGATGCGGCTGATGCCAGGCGCCTGCAGGAGTGGATGGAAGCCGGCCAGGTGCTGGCGATTCATTCCCGCGAGGGGACGCTCGAAGACGTGTTTATCGAGATCGCCGGACGCTCGCTCTAGGCATTGGCAATCAGGCAGGGAGATCGACGCTCGTGAACCTCAACTGGAGAAACATTAACGCCATCTACCGTAAGGATCTGTTCGATGCCATCAAGGACGCCCGTGTTCTGCTGGCGCTGATCGTTCCGTTCGGTATCGCCATCTTCTACAACATTATGTTCGATGACGAAACACCTATGCAGGAGTCAACAGTCGTCTACACCGAGGTCGGTTCCACGCTTCCCGAGCGGCTCCAGGAAGCACTGTCAGACACCATAGATCTTGTACTGGAGCCTGCGGACTCGGAAGACGAAGTACGCCAGGTCCTCGAAGATGAAGACGCAGACATGGGGCTGATCATTCCTGAAGGCTTCGACGAGGACCTGATGGACGAGCAGACCCCGGCGCTTGGGATTCTGTTTCGCGATGGCGACGGCGTTCCGATCAATACACTGTCTGGATCAGTCGATCTGGTCGTCCGCCAGATGGTCGGAACACCCGAGCCGGTGGCGCTGAGCGTCGAGATGGTGGCCCCGCCGGACGGGACTGGACCATCGCTGTTTACCGATCTCGGAATCAGAGTCTACTTCGTGCTGGCCGCCATGATGATGCTCATCGGCATGATCGGCATTCTGGCGGTTCCGATCATCCTGGCAGAAGAGGCCGAGAAGAAGACGCTGGAAGCCCTGACACTGATCGCCTCGTACCTCGATGTCGTCATCGCCAAAGCACTCGTGGGGCTCACCTATCTCGGTGTCGGCATCGGTCTGTTGCTGGCCCTGACGCAGATGTGGCCTGAGGACCCGCTCATATTCTTCAGCGGAGTTCTCATGCTGGGCGTGGCGCTGGTCGGCTTCGGATTGCTGCTTGGCGGGCTCTTCAAGAGCGCCAACCAGCTCAACAACTGGGGCGGACTGATTCTGTTGCCGGTGATCGCCCCGGCATTCATCGTCGGAGTCTGGGAACCGAACCTGTTCGGCTACGTGATCGAGGCAATTCCGGTCGCGCAGGGGATGAAGCTGGCCGTCAATGGCATGTCTGGAGAGGCAATCTTCGCCAACATCTGGATCTCGTATGCCATTCTGGCTGTCT
>REEK01000104.1 GCA_007695115.1 Sphaerobacteraceae bacterium | reverse complement strand
TACCGCTGACGGTGGTGTTGGTCAACGTGACCGTTGCGCCACGATGTTTGCGGATGCCGCCGCCGCCGCGGTCGCCTCCATTACCGCTGACGGTGCTGTTGGTCAGCGTCAGATTTCCTCCATCGTTGCGGATGCCGATGGCGTTGCTGCGGTTGGTATTGCGGCTGACGGTGGTGTTGGTCAGCGCTAGATTTCCTCCACTATTGAGGATGCCGACGACGCCTGAGAAATCGTTAACCGCGCCTCTGATCATCACGTCGTACAGGTTCAGCGTTCCGCCAGAGTCAACCTGGAGAACGCGGAAGATATCTGAGGAGCTCTGCCGAACTCGAATCGTGGCATCGTTTCCCTCGATGGTGACGTCGCCGGTGATGGTCGGCAGTCCGTTGTCGCTGTCTTTGTATGCCTCATTCAGCACATACTCATCTTCAGTGAGTTCGATTGTGACTTCTCCACCTCCCACATCTTCGAGGGCTTCGATCAGATCTGCGGAACTTTCCGCCGTCACTACGTTCTGCGCCTGCCCGCTAACATGCGCGAACCCCCAGAGCACCAATCCCGTAATGACTGCCAGGATCAGGCCGGCGCCGAACAGCCCATGTCGCGGCTGTGTTGATCGAATACCCATTGTCTTACCAATCCCCTCAGGTTTCCGTGGCCTTTTGAAGCATCCTGCTCGCGCAGGTTTGTGCACCGTAGCATAAGGTCACTTCGTTGCAAAGTACGAAACAGAAGTAACTCATGTCTCGACACACTTACACAAATCGCACTGAAAACGGTGTTTGACGCGCGCTGACGGTACGCGCACGTAATTGCGACCTCGCATCCTGGTCATTCCGAACGGGTGGGTGGGGTTCAGTGCCGTGAAGGGCGATTCCTGCGATTGCACAGTGGCCGTGGGGCGTCAGAGATCTTTCGACAAGCTCAAGATAACGTGGGGGATGGGGCTCAAGATAACGTGGGGCTGAGGGTTTCCGGTGACACGTTGGTTGGGCGCGGCTTCGTCTCATATTTCTCCCCTCTCCCAGTATTGGGAGAGGGGCCGGGGGTGAGGGCCGTACCGCGCCAAAATCGATGCAGGGGCATGCGGATTGAAAGCCGGCCGATCCCCGATGTAGGGGCGCACGACCCTATGCGCCCGTTGTTCGCCTGGCGATTGCGGGTCGGCAGGGTCGCCGACCCCTAAATAGATCGATTCCACTGACCGGGTGTGACGCCCTATCTCCAGACCTGTTCGAAAACGCGCAGGTAGTTCTCCCCGAGGATGTTGGAGACGTCCTGGTCGGAGTACCCCCGGCTCTTCAGCTTGTCAATGAAGCTCACCACCTGTGGATAGGTGCTGAATCCGTCCAGTGCCCGTCTGGGCGATCGCACATCGCCGGTAATGTGCTTTGTGTAGGCACTGGCGACATCCTTATAGTCGGCTGGCTCTCCCCAGGGGTCATGCTCGTGATCGGGATAGGTTCCCAGGCTCATGTCTGTTCCGAGCCCGATGTTATCGCTCGATCCCGCTAGCTGGGCTATGTAATCGACATGATCGATGAACTGGTCCAGCGTCGGTTGGGTGGTCTGACCCTCATTCAGCACAATCGGACCCCACGGAGCAACGCCGATCACTCCACCTTTCGCGATACAGGCTCGGATCTGCTCATCATCGATATTGCGAGGGTTGTCCACCACGGCCTTCGGGTTGGAATGACTGAACACCGTTGGGGCCGAACTGCGCTCCATGATGTCCATGCTCGCCCGCTTGCCGATGTGTGTGCAATCGAGGAGCAAGCCGACGCGGTTCGCCTCCTCGACAACCAGCTCGCCGAATCGCGTCAGGCCGGAATCTGTCCGATCCAGGCAGCCGTCGCAGATCTGGTTTGTCCGGTTGTAGGCAGGCAGCATGATGCGGAGCCCGAGCCGGTACATCGCTTCGATCCGGTGGAGCTTGAAGCCGATCCAGTCGCCGCCCTGGGCGGTGATCACAAAGGCCGACTTCCCGGTCTGCTTGGCCTGCCGGATGTCGTCGGCAGTTTCAGCAACCACCAGGTTCGGATTCTTGCGAGCCACCAGATGCCAGAACATCCCCTGCTCCAGCGCCTGCTCGATGGTGGAGTGCGGCATCCAGGCGGTATTGCAGAACGCGGTCACGCCGTGGCGATGCGCGTTGGCCCAGTCGGCATCGGGCCAGGCCTGCATGCAGGAATCGATCCAGATATAGCCGTGATCATCTTCAAGAATCGGATGGAACCCTTTGTTCTCGGTGGCTGTCATCTGAACGTCCTTTCCCGGGACTGATCGACGTCAACTGATTCACTTTAGTCAGAAGCGTGCGTGAATTGTCGCACGCGGATATTGATTCACGCACTATACTCCTCCTGTATTCTGAACACAGGAACCAGACATGTCCGAAGGCTAAAGGAGCTGTAATGCCGTTGAAGTTCGACCTGACACCGGACGAACTGCTGAGCACGACACGAGCAGTCCGGAAGCGACTCGACCTCGAACGACCTGTGGAGCGGGATGTTCTGATCGAATGTCTCAAACTTGCCCAGCAGGCCCCCGCGGCATCCAACCGGCAGCACTGGCATTTCGTGGTCGTCACCGATCCGGAGAAACGGGCCGCGCTGGGAGATCTCTATCGCCGGGGCGCTGAGTTGGCTTATTCCGACAAATTCGCCGGTATCCAGAGTGCCGATCCACCCACCCAGCGCCTGCTCGGATCTGCCCGTTACCTGGTGGAGCACATAAAGGAAGTCCCGGTCCACGTGATCCCGTGTATCGAGGGGCGTACCGAGGATGCCTCGCCCGCAGCTCAGGCCGGAACGTGGGGCACGATTATGCCCGCAACCTGGAGCTTCATGCTGGCGGCTCGCTCTCGTGGACTCGGCACCGTATTGACCACGTTCCATCTTCCCTTCGAGAAGGAAGCGGCCGAGATCCTCGATATCCCCTTCCAGCAGGTCACCCAGGCCGGACTGGTGCCGGTTGCCTATACGCTCGGGAGCGATTTCAAGCCGGCTCCACGCAATCCGCTGGAAGACATGGTGCACTGGGACGGCTGGTAGTCCGGCAGAACCAGACACAAATATGCCTGCTCCTTCTCGACTGGCTGTGCCAAACTGGTACCATTTGCCAGCCGCAGGACAGCCGGACACACCAACCCGACCTGGGTGACTGTCTGCTGCCTGCACCAGCAATCCGCGCTCAGACAGAAAGAGGTGGTCCCGGTGCAATCCAGACAATCGCAAACGCTTCGGCTCGGAGAGTGTCCGAGGAAAGTCGTTGGCTGGGACACGATGGTTCCCGTGGTCGATGGTACGGAACGCCGTTATGTCAGCCTGGACAATGGCGCTTCGACCCCGATTCTTGAGCCAGTGCGGGATGTCGTCGATGAAGCCTATAAGTGGTACTCCAGCGTCCACCGCGGAGCCGGCTTTAAATCGAAGATGTCGACCTACCTGTATGAGACGGCGCGCAAGAAGGTGGCAACCTTTGCCGGTGCCGATGACGGCGCAGTGGTGATCTTCGTCCGGAACGCCACCGAGGGGATCAATGTGCTGGCGACCCGTCTCGGCCTGCAGCCAGATGATGTCGTGCTGACCACGGTGATGGAACATCATTCGCATCTGCTGCCGTGGCGCCAGTTCTGCCGCGTCGAGCACGTGAATGTCGATGACAACGGCCGCGTCGATCTCGACCACCTTCAATTGAAGCTGACCGAGTGTGGGTCGAACGTCCGCCTCATCGCGATCTCTGGCGCATCGAACGTGACCGGAGTCGTTCCGCCGGTATCGGATATTGCCCGGATCGCTCATCAGCACGGCGCACTGATCTCGGTCGACGCTGCTCAGCTGGCCCCGCATCGGAAGATTACGATGGGGCCGAGCGGAGCCGAGGATTCGATCGATTTCCTCACATTCTCCGGCCACAAGATGTATGCACCACTTGGCTCGGGAGCGTTGATTGCCCGTCGGGAACTCCTGACACAGGATGTGCCTCACCTGCGCGGTGGGGGCACCGTCTCCTGGGTCGGACTCGAGGAAGTTGTCTGGAACCCATCACCCGGCCGGGACGAAGCCGGCAGCCCGAACGTGCTCGGGGCGGTGGCCTTCGGGGCCGCGGCGTCGATTCTTGGTGAGATCGGGTTCGAGAGTATTGTCGAGCACGAGCGAGAGCTGACCACCCATGCGCTCGATCGAATGCGCCGGATCCCGGGTGTGACGGTCTACGGGCCAGCAGATGTCCCGGTGGCGGAAGACAAGATGGGCGTGATCTGCTTCAACGTCGAGGGGTATGCGCACGAGCATGTGGCCTCGATCCTCGCCAACGAGTGGGGCGTCGGCGTCCGGAACGGTCGATTCTGCGCCCAGCCATATCTGGAGCGTTTGCTCGGGCTGAACAAAGACGAGGTGCTGGACTACCGCACCCGGATGTTCGGTGGCGAGAAATTCGGACTTCCTGGCATGGTTCGGGCCAGCTTCGGCATCTACAATACGATCGAAGATGTGGACACCCTCTGCGATGGAATCGAAGCGATCACCCGCGGCGAACACGTGGAGTACGATCGCGACGAAGTCACCGGAGACTTCATCCCCCGAGGCTTCGAACCCGATCCAGCCGATTATTTTCGGTGGTAGGTACCCTCAGGAAGAGCCTGTCGCGCTCACCCTGACCCCTTCAGAGAATTTCCATTGATGACCCCCCTCTCCCAGCGTTGGGAGAGGGGCCGGGGGTGAGGGCCATTTCACGCGTCGTCCAATGTACGGGCACACGAATCCGACGCCGATCGATCCTCGATGTAGGGGCGCACGACCCTGTGCGCCCGGTGTTCGCGTGGAGGCCCCGGGTCGA
>REEK01000010.1 GCA_007695115.1 Sphaerobacteraceae bacterium | reverse complement strand
AAAACCGATACTCACCTGACGGATTCTGAATTTACGGATTTCCTGGCTGAACTGGATCAGTTCTGAACCAGCGAACGATCCTCACCTGGTGGATCGAGTCGGTCCAGATCCGGGGTCAACGACGAAGCTGGAACCTCGTTCACCCCTGGTTCACGAACGCCTTTAGAATCCTGAACCTGCTCAGCAGGTGCGCTAACGCGTCGTGGTTCAGGCATCAGCTTACGTCGTCGTCGCAGTGCTCGTCTCTGATTCGTTCCCATCAGTTCCATAGAGCAACCTCCCTTTAGCCGTCACCTGTGCTCCGTATGAACACGTCCCTGTATGCAGGGAAGTCCAGCTCCACATTGTCCCAACTTCGTTACGTAATACATTATGCTGCAATCTTCATGCCGTGGGGTTAATAAATGGTCAAGAAACTCCCGATAAGGCGTGGGCAGAGGCTGTGTTAAGCTTCACACGATGAGCCGTGAGAGCGGCCAGTTTCGAGCTACTCAACATCCGTGATTCAGCCCCGGAAAGCGCAATGTCTGGCCTGTCGCTACCATTCCTGATGACGCTGCTCCACGGCTACTATGACGGCCCGTTCTTTCTGGCATGGAGCTTCGATCCATTCATAACAACCAGCTTGCTCGCCGCATCGACCGCCTATCTGTGGGCGTGGCGCCGGGTGCGGGACTCCAGTAGCCTTCAGCCACCGACCTGGTGGGCATGGGCCTATGCGGGTGGCATTTTCTCACTTGCGTTTTCACTGCTCGGACCACTGGAAACCTACAACGAACAGCTCTTCTCGCTGCACATGACGCAACATCTGGTAATCATGCAGGTCGCAACTCCGCTGCTTCTGCTGGGTCGACCGGCGCACCTCATCCTGCGCGCCCTGCCGCCACGAACCACGAAACGAACCGTCGGGATGATCTTCGGAAAGAGCAACATCCGCTACGCGATCATCGCCATCACCGGCCCGATCATCGCCTTCCTGCTCTTCAGCCTGAATCTCGGCATCTGGCATCTACCGAACTTCTACGATGCCGCGCTGAACAACGCCTGGATTCACCACGCCCAGCACCTGCTATTTGCCGGGTTCTCACTGCTGTACTGGTGGCCGATCATCGATCCAATCCCGCGGCATCACCGGTTGCCAGAAGTGTGGGCGATCGGCTCGATCTTCCTGAGCATGATGATCGGTTCCGGAATCGGCGCCATCCTCACGCTGTCCGGAAGCGTTCTCTACCCCTTCTACCTCGAAGCGGCCAACCCATGGGGCTGGAGCCCGCTCGTTGATCAACAGATTGGCGGGCTGATTATGTGGGTCGGTTCCTTCATGCTTTACGCGGGGGTCGGAATCTGGCTGGCGGCCAAATTCCTGAAGCATGATGAAGCGAACGCTGATCTGGCGGTGACGAACCTCTCCAATCGGGAACAGACCGCTCCAGGATCCTGAATCACCATTTGTAATCTTCCATACAGTTACTTGATAGACTGAGTGGCATACTCCCGAAACAATAGGTGAACCTCTGCACATCCAGATCGATCGGAGACCGGACCATGCCATTCCGCGTCAAGTTCCTCGCATTGTCAGCTATCATCATTCTGACAATGTTGATAGCTGCCTGTACAACGCGCACCAGCGATGACGCTGAGTCAGTATCGGATGACTCCGTCGCCGCCGAAGAGGTAGCTGCTGATGAACCCGCAGAGGCTGAGGCGACCGAAGAGCCAACAGCAACTGAGGAACCTGCCCCTGAACCCACGGAGGAACCAGCGACTGAAGCAGCCGACGACATTTCCGAGGCAATCGCCCAAGAGGAAGAAGATCGACTCCCCTACTGGCATCGCTGGTGGGAAGACACCGATTTCACCAACACCACCATCTCACTCGACGAAATCCAGTCCGGCGGCGTTCCTCCAGACGGCATTCCCCCGATCGATGAGCCGAAGTTCGTCGAGTTTGATGAAGCCGATGAATGGCTCGGCGATCAGGAGCCGGTGATCTCCATGGTCGTCGACGATGAGGCCAGAGCCTACCCACTTCAGATCATGACCTGGCACGAGATCGTCAACGATGAATTCGGTGATCGGGCTATCGCCGTCACCTTCTGCCCACTCTGCAACGCGGCGATCGCCTTTGACCGTGATGTCGGTGACCACGGCGTCATGCGCTTTGGCGTCAGCGGGCTGCTCCGCAACTCCGACCTGATCATGTGGGACGACAAGACCGAGAGCTGGTGGCAACAGATGACCGGTGAGGCGATCGTCGGTGAGCTCGCAGGAGAGCAACTGACCCTGCTGCCGTCGATCATGGTCTCCTATGCAGAGTTCAAAGAAACGTACCCGGACGCCGTAGTCCTGTCCCGGGATACTGGCCACGAACGTACCTACGGGAACAACCCGTATGCCGGCTATGACAGTATCGATTCATCACCGTTCCTCTTCGATGGCGAGCATGACGAGCGCAATCGACCAATGGAGCGCGTGCTGACACTCGAGATCGGCGACGAACCGAGAGCCTACCCATTCTCCTTGCTGGAAGATCATCCAGTCGTTCACGATGAAGTGGGCGGTGAGCCGGTGGTCGTCTTCTGGTCGCCAGGAGCCACATCGGCCCTGGATGAGACCTCGATTGCCGAATCCCGCGACGTCGGCTCAGCTGGAGCGTTCAGCCCGATTCTGGACGGAACAGAGTTGAGCTTCGAGCACGTTGACGGAGAGATTCGCGACGAGCAGACCGGCAGCACCTGGAACGTGCTCGGTCACGCGATCGACGGTGAACTCGAAGGGGAACGCCTCGATGAAATCCTCAACGGCACCCACTTCTGGTTTGCCTGGGCCGCCTTCAAACCCGACACAACCGTCTGGGAACCATAATCGCTCACTCGCCCCTATCCTTTCCGTGCCCCTGCGCTGAGCGCAGGGGCACATTTGTCCCAGCGTAATCCCGCTCACCGTCAGACATCACTTGATGCCGCAGAATGATCATAGACACACCGCATCGTACCCGTGATCGGAGCATCACATGAACACCCGGGAAGAAATCAAACGACGCCCTCTGCTTCTCGTCGGAATCATCTCGGCTATTCTGCTGGTGATCGCCGGCGGAACGGTACTGAGCGAATCGATCCCCGGACGCTCAAGCGAACCGATGCCAACTCCACTTCCGGCCGGGACCCTGCTCGAGAATGCCGATACCAGCAGCCTGCCGAGCTGGACCCGGAGCTGGTCCAACACCGATTTTTCCCGGAGGACCGTCAATCTGGAAGAGCTGATCTCCGGCGGCGTACCGCGAGACGGCATTCCCCCGATCGACAACCCGGGTTACGTTGACATCTATCAGGGAGATGCCTGGTATGAGCCCCAGGAACCGGTTATTCAGGTTTCCGTCGGTGATGACACTCGCGCGTATCCACTCCAGGTGATGACCTGGCACGAGATCGTCAACACCGAGTTCGGGGACACTTCCGTCGCGGTTACCTTCTGCCCACTCTGTAACTCGGCGGTTGCGTTCGACCGGGATGTAGATGGTCTGGAGACGCTTCGACTCGGGGTGAGCGGCATGTTGCGGAACTCCGATCTGGTCATGTGGGACAACCAGACCGAAAGTCTCTGGCAGCAGATTACCGGCGAAGCGATCGTCGGAGAGATGGCTGGCGAGAAACTGGAGATGCTCCCGGCGCCAATCGTCTCCTGGGAGGCTTTCAAAAATGCACATCCAGAGGGTCTGGTTCTGTCTCAGGATACCGGCTTCAACCGAAACTACGGAACCAATCCGTACCACGGATATGATCGCATCGACCAGTCACCTTTCCTGTTCGATGGCGAGACCGATGACCGCCAATCGCCGATGATTCGCGTCCTCGGGATCGAACGCGGTGACGAGGTGCGTGCCTATCCGTTCCCCGAACTCGAGGACAACCCGGTAATCCATGACACCGTCGGAGGTGACCCGATCGTGGTCTTCTGGCAACCGGGTGCAACGTCTGCACTCGATCAGATCGAGATCGCAGTCTCCCGGGATGTCGGCATGGCCGCAGCCTTCAACCCGATAGTTGATGGGGAAGAGCTCACGTTCATCGAAGACGGTGATGCGTTCAAGGACCAGGAGACCGGGAGCCAATGGAACATCAGCGGACAGGCCGTGTCTGGTCCGCTGGAGGGAGAACAACTCGAGGAATACGTCAGTGGCGCTCACTTCTGGTTTGCCTGGGCTGCATTCCAGCCCGAGACCACCGTCTGGGAACCATGACAGGCAGAAAGAGGAACAGGCCGGCGATGTATCGCCGGCCTGTAGTCGTGTCAGGGACTACTGAAACTGCACGGGGATCGTCACGACGTTGGTCCGCTCGCCGTCCTGGGCAGAGTGCTCGAACATCCGCACCGCACCGATACCGGATCCCTCGTATTCCACCGGCACCGTCAGATCGAACTCACCCCGGGTTCCGGTGCCCGCTGACGCCGTTGAATAGTCACGATAGATGACATCACCAGAGGGGCCGAGGATCTCGATCTGGAGCGTGCCCTCAAAGGTGTTGGATGTCCCGCGCAGACGAATCGACGTGCTGACCGGTTCGTGCGGGGCTGGCGATTCGATGAGGATTGCCGGGGCCTGATCCTCGAAATCCTCACGCTCGAGCGGATCACCAACCATCACGCCTTCGCCGCCGATCGTTTCCACGAACTCGCCCTCGATCAGGATCTGTACGTCATCCACAGAATCGAACTGCGTTCCGGTATGGACGACCTGGGCCAGCCGCATGAGAATCGAAGCGCTGCCGCCACCTTCGGTGAACTCGGATGACAGATCGACGATCAGCGTTCCATCTTCCAGACCGATATCGAGCAGTTCGGTCCCTTCAGGAATCTCGGTATG
>REEK01000147.1 GCA_007695115.1 Sphaerobacteraceae bacterium | reverse complement strand
TCGGCGGCGCCATCGCGATCGGCGTGGGCTGTTGCGCCTTCTTCTACCTGTTTGCCCAGTTCGTGTTCTAGGACATCGCCCTGGCCGGCGAACCCGTCTGGAATCCACACGCGGGTGGAGTGGTGGGTCGAACGGCCCTCGCCCAATACTGGGAGAGGGAGAGAACTAAACGCTCCGCGTTGCGGGAGTGGACACATTCGGCTTCGCTCAGTGCAGGCTCTGCTGCCCAGTCTACCGAACCCACGTAGACGCGGTTTGGTCGGCCGCTCAAAGATTCTGAGAATCTTTATCCGAAGGTGACATCCCGATTGACGTTCTTGTACAGCAGATACGCCGCTTCGCCCCAACCTGTGCAGTAGAACTGTTGCGGACAGTACGGGGCCATCCAGATGAAATCGTCAACTACCGCTTCGTGCCATTCGTTGGCGAGCAGGTACAGCCCCTGCCCCTCCAGCATGAACAGCCCATGCTCCATGATGTGCGTTTCGATGTAAGGAAAATAGTTTCCGGGCGCAAACCCGAGAATGTTGACGTTCATGTCGAAGGCCATGTCATCGACCGGAAGCAGATACTGCCAGTATCGACCCTCGGTATGTATCGTCGATCGTTCTAGCGTATCTCGTGATCCGACGATGGCGTTTGGCGGCGTCAGATCGATCGCCTGATACGGTTTGCGGATCCAGATCATCCGGGCCGCGGATTCGGCCTTGAAGCCACAATGGCTGTTAACCGGAACATAGGCGTAGCCGTGGGCATCGAGTTGATGCGCCTCCCCATCGATCGTGATCGTGACCCGTCCATCGAGCACATAGAAGAAGTGCTGCAACGTTTCGTCACGGTCTCGTGATGTCCCGCCGCCCGGTTCCATCTCCAGGAGAATCTGGACGAATTCGGCGCCCATTGCCGGGGACGTCTGGATCCGGATCGTCGTGTTATCGATGCCTGGCAACTTGCTGGGAAGTGTCCCCGCCGTCTGCATGATGGCATATTGCGAGGTCACTACCGCCCGGTTGTGGCCGAAGATGTTCGGTGGAACGATTCGAGAGTCATCGCTGGGTGGCATTTGCTAGCTCTTTCACGAGACGTGTCGCAATCAGTGGTTCTCTGGACAGCCGCGGAGGTCGGGCACGGACGAGACCTCGCCCGTGTCCGACCTGTTTGACGGTCGCTAGCGAGGCGCGCAGAAGAAGTAGATCAACTCCTTGACGTGTGCCCGCGCATCGGAGAGTCGGACGCTCTCATTGCTGCCGTGGGCCTTGCTCTCCCCGGAGCGACCCATGCCGACGGTGGCGATCTCGTCGGTATCGAGAATCTGGGCAACGAACGCCATGTCGGTCGATCCGCCGGAACCAGTCCGCACGAACGCTTCATCTTTGTACCCGTGCACCAGCTTCAGGGCTTCGACCAGTCGATGCGCGGCCGGGTGATCGGCTGACTGGTAATAGGATGGGTAGTTTTCGACGAACTGGACCTTCACGTCGACAGCCCGGGAGCGTTCGGCCCCGCGGTCGATCGCTTCCTGAATCTCGGCCTTGACCTCTTCGACGTTCTCTTCGGGGATGAATCGTCGGTTGATCGTGATCGAGGCCAGCGCCGGGACGATGTTCGACTTCACCCCGGAGTTCATGATGTCGATGTTGAACATCGGTCGCAGGTTCTCTGGAGCACCCGGCTCCGGTGCCTGGGGAAGCGCCGATCGACGTTCTTCGACGCGCTTCTTGAGTTCCATCAACTCCACCAGGATCGGCACCGATTCCTCCAGCGCGTTGATCCCGGAGTAGTTCCGCCCGGAATGGGTGCTGATGCCGTGAACCTCGATGTTGGTGTCCAGCGAACCGTTGGAGCCAAGCCGCAGCACCGGATCCTGGGAGCCTTCCATGCAGAGCATCGGCGCTGTGACGTAGCCCTCTTCGGCCAGATAGCGAAGGCCGGGATAAACACCGATTTCCTCGTCAGTGCAGAGCAGGATGTTGAGATCCCACTTCGGTTCGAGATCGAGCTGCTTCATGATGTCCAGCGCGGTCCAGACTGATGCGATGGTGCCCTTCATGTCGGCGATACCGCGACCGTAGATCCGGCCATCGTTGATCTCACCGGCAAACGGATCGTAGTCCCACCCCTCTTCGATCGGCACGGTATCCATATGCGCATAAATCGAGAGTGGATCCTTGCCGTTGTTGGCGCGGGCAACCAGATTGACGCGCTCCCCGGAGAGGGGAAGCGGAATCTCTTTGACCTTCTCTTCTGGAACGGTGACACGAGTGGTGTTCAGTCCGTATCCCTGAAGAACGGGCTCGAGCAGATCGCAGAATTTGTCGTAGTTCTCCCCCGGCGGGACGGAATTGTCGATCCCGATCACGGCGCGGAGTCGCTCGATGAGTTTGTCTTCCTGCTGGTCGACGAGGTCGAATGCCTTGCTGAAGTCCATAGCTGAGTGGACCCCTTCCTGACTAATGCGGTTGTCCCGGTCCGGATTCCCGGACAGATCGGCTTCCCGGCATTCTAGCAGTGAATCTGGTGGCAGAAGTCGTCACGAAGGGTGAATCGAGCGAACGAGTTCATCGTGGAGCGCTGGGGTGGCCGCCGCCAGCACCGGTGTGAGTCGGGCGACATCGTGATCGATCGGCAGTGGATTGCCCTCGGTGTCGGTGATCCGACCACCGGCTTCATGCAGAATGAGTTGTGCGCCCGCGTAGTCGACAACCTTTTCCCCGGAGTTCGGCGGCCGGTGGGCATTCGGATTCACGAGGCCGTGGATTCCTCCAGAAGCGATCAGGGCGATATCCAGCGCGGAACATCCAGTGATGCGGACGCGTTTTGCGCCAGTAAGGATGGTCGAAACCCGCCGGAGTCCTTCTTCCCCGGATGGGCGAATCAGCGCCACCCAGGCGTCGCTGAGGCGTTCGATGCTGGCTGTGGAGATCGGCGCACTGTTGAATGCCGCACCCTGGTTCACCACTGCGGTGAACACATCGCCGGTTGGCAGATTCCGAACACAGGCAGCCACCAGCTGGTGATCGATCATCGCTGCAACACTGAACGCGAAGTATGGAAAACCGACCATCTGGCTGGTGTGCAGATCTGGAATCGATGGGGGCGTTTTGTCATGAACGGCAGGTATGGCGACCGTTGCATTGGAGGTGGAGTCGATCGGATCCAGAATGAACGTGATCGGCGAGCCGCGATCGACGAAGCCGACTTCTTCGCTCAACACGTTTCCGGAAATGTCCGCCGTATCGAAGCAATCGAGTGCAGCCTGTTCGGCGATCTGGTCGATTCGACTGGTCGATTCGCCGTCAGCGCCCATGCCGACCGACTCACCCATTGTGGCGTGATTGGCGTCGATTACCGACTGGCGAACTCGTTCGCTGCAGTCGATCAAGAGTTGGAGGATACGTTCGTGGCTGGTGTTCACGTTGACTCCCGCGATCCGATAAATCACATGCGTGCATGGTATCACCCGGTGAGAAAACACTCCCTTTAAAGAGGCTGAGCCAGTGCCGGGGAAGCCAGCACTGGCTCTCGTTGGTGTTGGGAGTACGTGAGGTCAAAAAGAGGTTGATAGAGGTAAACATAGTGTTGCCAGTATTATGCGATCAACATGAGTGATGATCACGGCCTGGCAGCTTTACATTCCCCTGGCCGCCAGCAACACCGTTATTTTCTTCACGATCTAATCCTAAGCCTGAGAGATCCGGCTGTCTGTCAGGAAAATTCCGATAACCTGAATCGGGTTTCGCTGTATCACGATATCGTTGTGTCCGGGGCTCGTTCCGGGTTGAAGTTTTCGGACACCCGGATGTCCGCGTTAGAGCGCTTCCGGATCTCCTGAACCAATTCCATCTCGTTCTCCGGGGTGATTCCGTAACGCCGCAACCCGATGTCGATGAGCAGCACATCGGTTGATGCGGCAGTGGAGCACATCCGGATGCGCCCGAACTCAACATACTCCACCCAGAACAACGCGAGCCCCGGGAAGCGGAATGTCGTCGACACCCAGATCAGTTTGAGGTTCCGCCGTCGGATGGACTTGATGGCGTTTAGTGGTACTCGATCTCGCATGATCGGGCCAAACGAGAGCACCAGCTCGTGAGGTCCAAGCAGGTAGCGCATCGTCGAGTAGTACCAGGTGAGCAGTAGCAGTGGAAATGACACCCCGATGCCCAGTATCAGCATTGGAACCCAGACGAACATGGAAATCTCGCCATAGGCGAAGAACAGGGACGATGCAAAGGTCAGAAAGAAGATCAATCCCAACCCTCCAACCCAGTACCTGCCGTGAGAACGTCTGGGGCGAAACTCGATCCATTCGTCTTCTTTATGAACCGACATCGTCACCTCGTTGTTCTCGATCTGCTGCTGATTCCACGATTTCCGCTTCGTCTGGAAGGCGATGGGAGATCGCGTCCAGAAAGGCGGATTCGTCTGCCGGTGTGATCCCATACCGCTTCGTTGCGGTATCGATCAGAAGCAGATTCTTGCTGGCAGACGTCGCCAGCATCCGGACTCGATTGGCGTCGACATAGTCGACATCAAAGACCGCCAGCCCGGGAAAGCGGAACGCGGAGAGCAGGGACACGCTGAGCTTCGGTCTCCGCTCGATTCTGGAGATCTCCTCGAACCGGATCGTATCGTGCATCATGCGCCCCATCGAGAGCGTGATCGACTCTTGGCCAACGATGTAGGTGATCAGGGGGCTGTACCAGGCGACCGCAAAGAGGGGCGCGGTTGCCGCAAATGCGACGATGAGCAGGAATATGGTTAGCGGAAGGGGTATCTCACCACCAGCGATTGCGAGCGGGATGATGAACAGTGCCAGGACGCCACTCGCGATTCCCACCACCCAGGCGCGACCGTTGGATGGGCGGGGTTTGAATTGGGCTTCGTTTTCTGAAGTCATTGATTCCTGAATCGTCAGCCTGATGGCTGGTCTGCTATCGATTAGTCATCCGTTCGGCAGTGTAGTTCGGAGTGACTTGCTTGTCACTAGCGATCCGCCCACGCTTTGTCACGGCGATGTAACTGTTCCGTCTGCCGATGTGCGGCAACGTTGCGCATGCTTGCGTATCGTAACAGTGACGGGCGTGCGCTGCCTTCTAGCCAACATCGATCCCCACAGTCTTTAGAGCTCGCCGCGGTTGTTTACTCGTTATATGGAAGGATCGACCAATGGCCTTCAACCCTGTCAAGCGAGTCCGCGAACGACGCTATCCCTCTGCGATGCAAGCCGAGCTTGCCGAGAAGCTCACGATGCTGGCGGCGCTCCCTCCGGTATCTGAAACGCCGTACCTCACGGTCTCTCTGGACTGGAGGCCGAGTGGGTCGGACCCCGAATATCGAGCGGCGATGCAGGTGTTCGAGCGGGAGGCGCATCGTCTCCAGCAGGAGCACTGGCCTCGTGGCGATATCTTCGACAGCCTGGGATCCGATATCGAGAAGATTCGAACCTGGCTGACCAGCGAGGTCGATCCGGCAACCCGCGGCATCCTGATTGTTGCCAACAGCGGGGCAGATGTCTTCGAAACTGTGAGCCTTGGCCTCCCGCTGGAGAACCGAGTCGTTGGCGGTGCCGTTCCGGCCCTGCTGCCTCTGGCAAGACTCGATGAAGACAACCCGACCTACGCCGTTCTGCTGGCGGATCAGCAGAATGCGTATCTGTCGCTCATCAGCCAGGCGCATCGGGTCGAAGAACTGGCGATGGCCAGCTCGGACTATCCTCGAAAGCAGCACAGCGGGGGCTGGTCGCAGCGAAGGTTCCAGCAACGAGCCGATGAGCGGATCATGGCGCTCGGACGGCAGATCTCCAGTGAGGTTCAGCAGTACATTGAAGATCGCGGGATCGAGATGCTGATCTTGGCCGGCGACGAAGTCATTACCAGCACTTTCGATCGCACAATGCCAGAGGCGCTGAAAGAGCGGGTGATCGACAGGATCAGGCTGGATATCCAGGCGACGACATCTGAGGTCATCGAGGCCACGTTGCCGATCGCCGAGCGAGCTGAGGCGGATCGGGAACTGGAATCGGCACGAATGGTCGTCGAAGCGATCAAACGTGGTGGCGCGGGGGCGGGCGGAAGTGATGACGTTTTCGCCGCGCTGGCCGAAGGCAAAGTCAATACTCTGGTAATGAACGAGGACTTTCACGAGGACGGCTGGGCCGATTTCGTCAACCATCGGTACGGGGCTGGCGAACACGGCGACGTCTTCGATGGGCATGTGGGTGAGTTCAGCGCGGCCCCGATCATCGCGGAAGACGAAATGGTTCGTCTGGCGATCCAGAATGGTGCCGAGATAGACATCATCCACACAGGCGTGAAGATCGAGCGTGAGCCGAACGATCAGCTTCCCGACGCCGGTCAGATCCCACGGGCGGAAGCAGCCCAGCTTCTCGACAAGTACGGTGGAGTTGCTGCACTGCTGCACTACTAGCCTCGTTTACAGAAACGTTGAGCGGCTGGTAGTTCGGGCAGCGGAGTCGAACCGAACGGGTCGCCGACTACCGGTCACGTGAATTTCGCGCAAACGTTCCTGTCCCCTCGTCAGCCACCGCTGGCGAGGGGATGATTCGTATCTCTCCAGCTAGCTGAGCCCGAGATCGGCGAGTATCACGTCTATCTCGTGTTCGTCTTCGGGCTGCAGCGGTGGCATGGAGATTCTCCAGGCATCGGAGTCGATGATCCCGCGCTTCTTCAATACGCGCTTTGACCACGGAATGCTGAGCAGATGCTCCAGAACCAATCCGGGCAACAGTCGCTGATGCAGCCTGCGCGCAGCTGGTTCATCACCCTTCTCCAGCAGGTTGAAAATCTCGATAGTCGGCTCGATGAACTCTGGCGCCACCATCCACCCGGTACATCCGCGCCGATACTCGGTGATCAGATACTGACCGCCGGTCCCTCCGAAGATCCCTTCCGAGAGTCCTTTCGTGGCCTCGGCGGTACGGGCCATCGAGTGCGGATTCGGTGGCACCTCTTCCTTGATCAGTCGGCAATGCTCGAAGTCCTTCATCATCCGGGCGAGATCTTCTGGGCTGACCGGCGCACCCACCGGTTGGGCGGCGTTCTGGATGATGATCGGGATGTCGACCGCGTCGTTGACTGCCTTGAAGTAGTCGTAAACGCCGGGCGGAGTCAGCTTGGAGATATAGGGAGGCATGAGCATCAGCATGTCGGCCCCGCACTTCTGGGCATCGACACTCAGTTCCACAGCATGTGCGGCACTGACTCCGGACGTGGTGGCGATTGCCGGAACCCGGCCGGCTGTCTGATCGACCATGACCCGGGTGATGTGCTTGCGCTCGGAATCGGAAAGCACGAAGAATTCGCCGAAGATCGCCGTGCTGATGACTGCGGTTACTCCGGCATCGATGGTGAAGTCGATCTGTCGTCGGAAGCTCTGTTCGTCGAACCGGTCCTGGTCGTCGAATGGGGTGACCAGGATTGCCTGGATTCCTCGCAGTGCTGCGATCTGATCGTTGATGCTCACGTAATCCCCTTCTTTCAATAGACTGCATCAGGGCGATGAAGAGCCCTGAAACAACGTGCGCCGGGGTCGAGTTGATTTCCGGTTCCTGCTATCATGCCGCCATAGCGGGCAATCGTACAGTGCATGGTATCCTGAAATGAACAGGTAGCGCGCATTGTAGACGGCGTGCCCGGTATATGAACATGAGCTGGAACTAGATCGCCTGACAGGTACCACGTACACGTATACAGGAGAGGAATAGCGATGAATGCTCGACCAGATCCGTTCAACGCGAGGACAACGATCCAGAGCGCGAAGGGTGAATTCACCTACTATCGACTGGATGCGATCGCTGATCATTTGAAGCTTGATCTGGCGCGCCTGCCGTTCACCGTCAAAGTGATGCTGGAGAACGTGCTGCGTAACGCCGGAACCGAGGCCTTCACTGAGGACGATGTCCGCACCCTGGCCAAGTGGGAACCGGGTCAGCCGGATTCGGCCGAATTCCCGTTTCTCCCGGCTCGTGTGGTGCTTCAGGACTTTACAGGCGTACCGGCAGTTGTCGATCTTGCCGCGATGCGGGCCGCCATGGACCGACTCGGTGCTGATCCATCGAAGATCAATCCACTCGTTCCGACCGATCTCGTCATCGATCATTCGGTTCAGGTCGATTTTTCCGGCACGGCTGGCGCGTTCCTTCAGAACGTCGAGCGAGAGTACGAGCGCAACGGAGAGCGCTATCAGTTGCTGCGCTGGGCGCAGGGCGCTTTCGAGAACTTCAGCGTCGTCCCGCCAGGAACCGGCATCGTCCATCAGGTGAACCTCGAGTATCTCGCCAATGTCGCGTTCATTGACGACGACAATGTGGTCTATCCGGATACGCTGGTCGGTACCGACTCACACACCACCATGATCAACGCGCTCGGCGTGCTCGGCTGGGGTGTCGGTGGTATCGAAGCCGAGGCCGTGCTGCTGGGGCAGCCGATATACATGCTGACTCCGCAGGTCGTCGGCTTCCGGGTTACTGGACAGCCGCCCGAAGGCGTCACCGCCACGGACCTGGTGCTGACGGTTGCCCAGATTCTCCGCAAGCACGGGGTTGTTGGCCGGTTCGTCGAGTTCTTCGGCGACAGTGTCAAGCATCTGACCCTGACCGACCGCGCGACGATCTCCAACATGTCACCGGAGTTTGGTGCCACGGCGACGATGTTCCCGATCGATGAGGAGACGCTGGCCTATCTGCGTCTGACCGGTCGTCAAGACGATCAGATCGACCTGGTCGAGAAGTACGCCCGGGCACAGGGGATGTTCCGCGTCGACGGACAGCCGGACCCGGCCTTCGATCAGATCATCGAGCTGGACCTGTCGACACTCGTCCCGAGCATGTCCGGTCCACGGCGTCCGCACGATCGCGTTTCCCTCTCCGAGGTTGCTACGAGCCTGCGAGAAGGCTTCCCGGAATCGTTCCCGAGCGCTGGCGCAGGTGACGCCCTCCCGAGTGGAGATGCGGCTGCCCAGGCATCAGCGACCGGCACCGCTGTGGCCGAAAAGCCGGGTGGCGTGGAAGTTGAACTGGAAGACGGTCAGAAGGTAACGCTGGATCACGGTTCGGTGGTTATTGCCGCGATCACCAGTTGCACCAACACCTCCAACCCGGAAGTGATGATGGCCGCCGGTCTGCTTGCCAAGAAGGCGGTCGAGAAGGGGCTTGAGGCCTCCCCGATCGCCAAGACCAGCCTCGCACCGGGTTCTGGTGTGGTTACGGCATATCTCGATGCCGCCGGTCTTACCCCATATCTGGAAGCGCTGCGCTTCCATCTCGTCGGCTACGGCTGCACCACCTGTATCGGAAACAGTGGCCCGCTCGCTGAGCCGATTGCTGAGGCTATTCAGGAGAACGACCTCGTCTGTGCAGCAGTCCTCAGTGGCAACCGAAATTTCGAGGGTCGAATTCACCCACACGCCCGGGCAAGCTATCTGGCGTCGCCGCCACTGGTAGTCGCTTACGCACTGGCGGGCACGATCGACATCGATCTGAATACCGATCCGCTTGGTCATAACGCCAACGGAGAACCAGTCTATCTGAGCGATGTCTGGCCGAGCAGCGAGGAGATTCGCTCGACCATTGAGGCGGCCATCAACCCGACGATGTTCCGCGAACGCTACGATGACGTTTTCCAGGGGGATGAGCAGTGGCGACAGCTTCCGGTTCCGGAAGGACAGCTCTACGAGTGGGACGTGGAGTCTACCTATGTTCGGGAGCCATCTTTCTTCCAGGATCTGGATCCTGAACCGGCACCGATGCAGGATGTCACCGGAGCGCGAGTTCTGGTTCACGTGGGCGACTCAGTCACCACCGACCATATCTCCCCGGCGGGAACGGTTGCGGTCAATAGCCCGGCTGGTCGCTACCTGATCAACATGGATGTCAAGCCGCGTGACTTCAATAGCTACGGATCTCGCCGTGGTAACCATGAGGTGATGGTGCGCGGTACGTTTGCCAACATCCGGTTGCGGAACATGCTCGCTGAGGGCAAGGAAGGCAACTGGACGAAGTATCTCCCAACCGGTGAGTTGATGTCAGTCTACGAGGCCTCGCATCTCTATCAGGAGGAAGGCACGCCGCTGATCATCCTGGCCGGTAAGGAGTACGGCAGTGGTAGCTCTCGAGACTGGGCTGCCAAGGGAACGCTCCTCCTCGGGGTCAAAGCAGTGATCGCCGAGAGCTATGAGCGCATCCACCGTAGCAACCTGATCGGTATGGGCGTACTTCCGCTGCAGTTTGCAGATGGCGCAACGCCAGAGTCGCTCGGCCTCGATGGCACTGAGACGTATGACATTCCCGGGATCGCCGACGATCTGGTGCCCGGCAAGCGCCTGAACGTCACCGCCACGCGGGCCGATGGCTCGACGGTGGAGTTCCCGGCGGTCACCCGAATCGACTCACCGATGGAGGTCGAATACTACCGGCACGGCGGTATTCTTCAGATGGTGTTGCGACGACTGGCCCAGAGCGCATAGTCAGACGTCGACACTGAAAAGAACCGAATGATCTGAGAGGGGCCTGGTGGCCCCTCTCAACGTGATAGTCCATGCCGTGTAGACGCCTCGGCAGAAGAGTATGTTTGCTGGCCATGGCTACAACGCTCGAAGAGCCGGTCCGAGTTGCTCCTGAAAGAACTGCTGAAACTCCGCCTGGTTAGAGCCAATCTGAACGAACGAGATGTCAGTGTAGCCAGCATCGATGAACGGCTGCGCGGCCTCGAGTATTGGATCGATATCCGGCCCGCACGGGATCTTTCCGGCGACATCCTCTTCACGGACGATTGATGCAAACGCTTCAAAGTTCGTTGTATTTGGAAGTTCCGACTGCAGTTTCCAGCCGCCCATCGTCCACGGGAATTGCTCGTATGCCAGCTTTCGCTGTTCCGCTTCATCCGGTCCCCAGCAGACCGGGATGTGACAGGCGACGGGCTTCCCCTGCCCACCCGCTTCTGAGAACATCCGCAAGAGTTCCGGTTCTGGATCAGTGCTGATCATGAGGTCTCCCAGTCGACCCGCGATCTCGCACGAGGCGGGACCACTGGTTGCGATCCCTATTTCAGGAGGCGTTTCGGGCAAGTCGAACAGCTTTGCGTGATCGACGTCATAGTGTGTGCCCCGGTGGGTAACATACCCACCTTTGAATAGCTCCCGAATTATCTCGATAGCTTCGATGAACATCTCATGACGAATGTGTACTGACGGGTATCCTAGTCCTACCACGTTCTCGTTCAGCCGTTCGCCAGCGCCGAGGCCGAGCCTGAAGCGCCCGTCGGCCATGACACCAACCGTCGCCGCTTTCTGCGCGACGATAACCGGGTGGTAACGAATGATCGGCGCAGTCACGAAGCTCATCAGCCAGATCCGTTCGGTGACATGCGCAGCGGCGCCGAGAACCGACCAGGCGTATGGTGAGTGGCCCTGCGCCTCGACCCAGGGATGAAAGTGGTCGGTCACCAGCGCGAAGTCGAAGCCAGACGCTTCCGCTCCTCGAATATCGTCTACTAGTTGAGAAGGGCCTCGCTGTTCGCACATCGCCGTGTACCCAAATGAAACCATGTACAGACTCCTTAGAAGTTTTCCAGAATTGCACGTCCTGATTGACAGCGGGGTGGGCGCAAGAACGGTACCGTCTCAAGACATTGCACTGGGGCCTGGCAGACCGAAGTCAGAGCACTCGCGTTTGCCGATTCTGAACCGAAATGCCGCTCGAGAGATAGCACTCCTGGATGGAGATGATCACGTTTGGAGGTCGAATACTACCGGCACGGTGGTATTCTTCAGATGGTGTTGCGACGATGGGCAAAGAGCGCATGGTCAGACGTCGCCACTGAAAAGAATCGAGTGATCTGAGAGGGGTCTGGTGGCCCCTCTCTCATTGTGCAATCAACACGGGCTGATGAAGTGAGCAACAACCAGTCACCGCGGAGAGCAACCTGGAAAGAGTGGGCCGGTCTGGCTACGCTGGCTCTCCCTACCCTGCTAATCGGCGTGGACATGACTGTCCTCCACCTCGCAATCCCCAGTCTCACTGCCGATCTCCAGCCGACCAGCACTCAGCTTCTCTGGATCGTCGACATCTACGGCTTTCTGATCGCCGGATTTCTGCTGACGATGGGCACCCTGGGGGACAGGATCGGACGACGCAAGCTGTTGATGATCGGCGCCGTTGCGTTTGCCATGGCATCGTTGTTCGCCGCATTTTCCACCAGTGCCGAGATGCTGATTCTGGCCCGCGCGCTCCTCGGAATTGCCGGCGCGACGCTCATGCCGTCGACACTCTCGCTGATTCGAAACATGTTCCCAGACGACAGCCAGCGTACCTTTGCGATCTCGATCTGGATGATGAGCCTGATTTCCGGCCAGGCGCTGGGACCGTTAGTCGGGGGTGCGCTTCTCGAATACTTCTGGTGGGGCTCGGCGTTTCTGATTGGCGTCCCCGTGATGGGGTTGCTACTGATTCTCGCTCCATTCACGCTACCGGAATATAAGGCGCCCAATCCCGGCCGCATCGATCTTCAAAGCGTTGCCCTTTCACTGGTGACGATCCTGTCGTCGATCTATGCGATCAAGTATCTGGTTCGAGAGGGTTTCGGGCTGATCGCGGTGCTGAGCCTCGCGGTGGGTCTGGCCGTGGGCTGGATATTCATTCGTCGGCAGCAGCGGCTTCCCGATCCAATGCTCGATCTGAAACTCTTCGGCAACCGCGTGTTCAGCGCCCTGATTGCCATGCACCTGCTGACAATGTTCATGGTTGCCGGGATGAAGTTCATTGGAGCCCAACACCTGCAGCTGGTGCTCAACCTTTCACCGATTCAGGCCGGCATGTGGATGGTTCCCATTGCCACCGGAGGTGTTGTCGGAGCGTTGATGGCATCGTTCTTCGTGCGATTCATTCGTCCGGCATATGTGATCAGCCTGAACCTCGCGTTCGCCGCTCTTGGGTACGGTGTCCTGGCGCAGGTAGATGTTTCATCGGGGCTTAATCTGTTGATCTCCGGACTGGTGATGGCAACCTTTTCCGTCACGATGATTACCGCGCTGACGACGGACCTGATTATCAGCTCGGCTCCTGACGATAAGGTGGGATCTGCTTCCGGTGTTTGCGAGACGAGCGCCGAGTTCGGTATTGCCATGGGTATCGCCGTCCTGGGGAGTATCAGTGCAGTCGTCTATCGATTTCAGCTGGAAGCGTCGATGCCGGAGGGTGTCTCCAGCGATGCCGAGGCAACCGCTACCGAAACCCTCGCTGGGGCAGTCGCGGTATCGAATGAGATGACCGGCATGCCTGCAAGCGATCTCCTGATGACGGCGCGCGATGCGTTCACTGACGGACTAGTCGTCAACGCGATCGTCGGGTTGGTGACGATGCTCGTGTTACTGGTGATGTGCCTGTCATTGTTGCGACATATCCCTTCAACATCATCAAGAACACGCGAACCCCAACCCGCAATGGACGACTGATGTTCCCGGCGAGCTCCCATGTCCAGCGATTGTTGCCCGGCGGGTCTCTGGCATACTCAGAACAACGTATTCGGTTCGTCTGACCTCATCAGCTAATTCCTCAGGACCAACCGGCTTCTGTATCGGTATCGACGTCTTCCCCGGGAAAGGAATCGCATGGCTGCAACGCAATCGACACGCAGAGTTACGCTGGACAATGGCCTCACGGTGATCGTTCGAGAATCGCACCGGGTGCCGGTTGCCACCTTCTGGATCTGGTATCGGGTTGGATCTCGAAATGAGCCACTCGGCCGCACCGGGATCTCCCACTGGGTCGAGCACATGCTCTTCAAAGGGACGCCGGACTACCAGCCGGGCGAGATCTTCAGGACGATCAACAAGTTCGGCGGAACGCTCAACGGCTTTACTTCCCTTGACTACACGGCCTACTTCGAGACCGTCCCCAACACCCAGCTCGAGCTGGCCGTCTCGATCGAAGCCGACCGGATGCACAATGCGATCTTCGATCCTGAAGAGTTCGAGAAAGAACGCACAGTCATTCTCTCCGAGCGTGAAGGCAACGAGAACAGTCCCGGTTTTCATCTTCGCGAGGAGATGATGGCCGCCGCGTTCCGGGCGCACCCGTATGGACAGAGCCTGATCGGGTTCGAATCAGACCTTAAATCGATGACCCGCGATGAACTCTACGATCATTACCGGACATTCTATACACCGCGAAACTCGACCGCGGTAATCGTCGGCGACGTCGACACTGACGAAGCGATCGACATCGTCAGTCGACACTTCGGGGTGATCGACGCCGGCCCGGATGTTCCGGAAGTCCGCACCACTGAACCAGAGCAGCTTGCCGAACGACGAATTGTCTTGCGACGACCGGCGCCGGCCCGTCAGATGTCACTGGCCTGGCATGGTCCGAACGCCGCGAATCCGGATGCACCGGCGATGGAAGTGCTGGATACGATCCTCTCCGGTGGCAAGGGCATCGGTCTGGGCAGTGGTGGCGGAATGGGTCGTAGCTCCCGCCTCTATCGTTCGCTGGTTTCATCCGGTCTGTGCAGCGGCGCGGGCTCCGGATTCTCACTTTCGATTGACCCGAATCTCTTCTCGGTGAGTGCCACACTGCTACCCGAGACCGATGGCGACGAAGTTGAGTCCGTGATCTTCGATCAGGTCCGCCAGTTGCGGGAGGATCTGATGCCACAGATCGAGCTCGATCGGGCGATCAAGCAGATTCGGGCGCAGTTCGCCTATGCGACCGAGAGTGTGACGCAGCAGGGTTACTGGCTTGGATCGATGGCAACCGTAGCCCCGGATCTTGACCCGGATGACTTCCTGGAGCAAGTAGCGTCTGTGACCGCAGAAGATGTTCAACGCGTGGCCAACACCTATCTTCGGGAAGGCCGCTATACGCTCGGCTGGTTGATTCCGGAAGACCATGCCGGCGATACCGCCAGCGAAGTGCAGCCAGAGGTTGCGGCGATGATGAACCAGCCGGCGTTCTATACCGATGGACACCCTGAGGAAGCGGTGGCTGGTGCCCCGCGAACGAAACTCGATATTACCGAGCGATCACTTTCCAACGGGACCCGAATGGTATCGAACTACGATCCGACCAGTGAGGCTGCGGTGGTCGAACTCCGGATTCCGGCCGGTTCGGCACTTGATGGGGAAACGCCCGGTCTGGCTCGCCTGACCGGAAGCATGCTGACCCGTGGAGCATCGACGTTTACATTCGAGCAATTCAACGAAGAGCTCGACTCGCTCGGCGCAGCGATCGGTGTCTCGACATCGCGTGAGTATGTCGACGTCTCGATCCAGTGTCTTCGGGAGGATGCCGGTCGGCTGATTCAGTTGATGGCTGATGTGGTGATGACACCGACGTTTCCCGAAGATGAACTGGAACGCGTGCGTGCGCAGTCGATGAACGCGCTCCGTCGCACACTCGATGACACCCGCTCCGAAGCGTCGCACAAGCTGCGGACGATGCTCTATCCGACCGACCATCCCCTCTACCATCGGGCGATCGGTACCGAGGAGACCCTGGCGGCGATTACTCGTGAGCAGCTGATCGATTACCATCGCCGTGCCTACACCGCCAATGGGGCGATCTTTGGCGTTGCTGGCGGACTGGAAACGGACATTGCTGCTGAACTGATCGAGGATGCCTTTCGGGACTGGAATCCAGTCGATGAACCAGCGCGAATGACGATCGATCCAGTTGATGCGCCGGCAGAACGACAGAGAGCTACGGGCTCGATAGCGGGCAAAAGCCAGTCGGATATCGCTATCGGATTGCCAGTCATCGAGCGATCTCATCCTGACTACGAAGCGCTCCGCATGGGCAATCTGATTCTTGGCCGACTGGGGCTTATGGGGCGCCTTGGCGCGAACGTCCGGGACACGCTCGGTCTCGCCTACTATGCATTCAGCAATCTGTCGGCCGGTTCGACCTATGGTCGCTGGACGTCGCAAGCCGGGGTGAACCCGGAGAACGTGGATACGGCGGTCGACGCGATCCTGCATGAGGTGCAGCGACTACGGGATGAACTGGTCGATCCGGAAGAGATCGCCGACGCCAAGAGCTTTATGGTCAGCAGTCTGCCGATCGGTCTGGAGAGCAGCGGGGCGATTGTCGCCACCATGCTCCAGATCGCGTTCTACGACCTTGGCCTTGATTATGTCGAGCGATTGCCCGAGCGTGTCAATGCGGTCACCGCGGAGGCGATCCGTGAAGCGGCACAGCGGCACCTCGATCCGGACCGGATGGCAATAGCCGTTGTCGGTCCGTAGTCAGAGAAAGCCGGACAGGACAGGCAAAACCGCTGTGGCATAATCCGGCGTGAGCCGCTCCAGTAGGCGGTCAAACACCCACATTCCTGCCTCCAGAGAGGAGCTACCGACTGATGAGCGATGGCGCAACATATACGGTTTTCTGGCTGTTCAAGGCCCAGCCAAGCTGGCGACGCAAGATCGAGAGCTGGATCAGTGATTCTCACGAGGCGCTCGATGAGTTTGCCAGTGTCCTCGGGAAGTTCGGCGATCGCGTAAGCCTCCGGGGCGCATACTCCACCGCTGGCTACCGTCACGATGTGGACATGATCCTCTGGCTGGTCAGCAAGGATCCAGACGCTTTGCAAGATCTGGCGGTGGATCTCCGCCGGACCCGTCTTGGTCAGAGCATGGATATGCGCTACAACTACATGGGCACTGCCGGGATGTCTCAGTACGACAAGACCCACGGCCCGGCCTTCATGAAGGGCGAGACGCCGAAGAAATTCCTCAGCGTCTATCCGTTCAGCAAGACGCCGGACTGGTTCCTGCTCCCGTTCGAAGAACGCCGTGACATGATGAAATTCCACGGTGAGCTGGGCAACGAGTTCCCCACCATTCTGACCAATACCGTCAACTCGTTCGGTATTCAGGACCAGGAGTTCGTGGTGGCGCTCGAGGATGATGATCCGGCTGTGCTGGTGAAAATGGTCCAGCGACTCCGCGAAGCAGAGGTCCGGAAGTACACCCTGGTAGACACGCCGATCTTCCTGGGTCGTCGCAAAGACCTGATCGATGTTCTGAAAGATCTGGCCTGATCTCATGAAACGAATCATCAGCGCGGTGTTTCACCTCCTTGTGATCGCCGCGCTGATGAACGCCCTGTCGCTCCTGATTCGCAATCTCCGGACTCTCCGACGCCTCGAAGATGAGCCCCCACCGTCCGCCGAGTTTAATTCCTGGCAGATCAGCGTGCTGATTCCCGCCCGCAATGAAGAGTCCGACCTCCCCCGATGCCTGTTATCGCTGCAGCAACAGACCTATCCGTCGTTTGCAGTGACGGTGCTGGACGACGGCTCCACCGATCGGACCGCTGAGATCGCCAGGGCCTTCAGCGATGCCGACGATCGCTTCTCGGTGATCATCGGGGAGCCTCTACCCGAAGGCTGGGCCGGTAAACCATGGGCCTGCCAGCAACTGGCCGAGCAAGCAGATGGCGATCTGCTGCTGTTCGTCGATGCGGACACCTGGTTCACTCCTGACGTGCTTTCGCGCACGGCTGGAGTGATGTCCCGGAAGCAGCCCGGCCTGTTCAGCGTCATGCCGAAGCAGGTTGCGGAGTCGTTCGGTGAACGATTGGTGCTCCCCGGCCTCTACATGCTCTTCCTGTGCGGTAGCCGATTGTGGAACCTCGAGGACCCGAAGCATCAGGAGATGGCCGCAGCCAACGGTCAGTTTATCTGCATGCCCCGGGAAGTCTATGAGGCGATCGGTGGGCATCGTTCGGTCCGTGGTCAGGTTGTCGAAGATATCGCGCTGGCAAAAACGGTCAAGTCCGCCGGATACACCCTGGTGGCCCGGACGGCGATCGACTCGGTCTACTGCCGGATGTACGAGTCGTCACGGGAGGTCTTCGACGGTTTCTCGAAGAATGCCTATGCGTCGATGGATGAGCGGCCGGCGACAGCTATCTCGGCAATCGCGGTGATGATCGCAACCCATATCGTGCCGCCGGTGTTGCTTGGCCGGAGCCTGCTGAGTCGCAATCGATCAGCGCAGTCGATCGGGTTGCCGGCGATCGAAATCGGACTCGGCGTCACCCTGCGGTGGCTGGTCTCACGACGAACCGGCTTTCTCCAGCGAGACGCCGCGCTGGCGCATCTCAATGCGGTCGCCTTCGTGGTGATCACGGTCCGCTCGATGTGGTGGCGCTATGCCGGTGGCGGGTACCGCTGGAAGGGTCGCCAGTACACTACGGCGGGTAGTCACGACTCCTCCGACAGGTAGCGCCCGATCAGCATTCCGATTGCCGCACCCGCCAGGCTACACCCCAGATTCACTACATCGTTGGAAACGCCGGGAACTCCACCGACGAACTGGGTAGTCGTCCCGCAAGTGTGATCCACCCGCTCGGTATACATCTGACACCGCGGGCACCAGCGACGTTCCTGAACCGTGGCTCCCAGAATCGAATCGACCAGTGATCCCAGACCACCGGCAACGGCACCCGTGGCCAGCAGCGTTGACGTTCTCGAAGTGAATCGAGCTTCGAAAGTTGCTCCTGCGGCTGCGATCCCGCCGATAAACGCACCGCCGGCAAGTGAGCCCAGCGTTCCGCGTAGACTGATCCCACCGGAGATACCTGGCTCGAGTTGCTGCCCGGTCAGGACGTGTCGTGGCAGAACCGGCGATGTCTTGCCGATCTCGGTCGCCCAGGTGTCACCATTTGCGGCGGCCAACGCTCCGAAGTATCCGAGATCCAAAGCAGCGGACTTCGGACCGATTGCCAGCGCAGTGGAGATCCCGCCGTTGGCCAGAACCTGCCAGAGGTCTCGGCGTCCACCCTTGGCTGCGATGGCATCGAATCGATCACTATTCTGTGGCCGAATGAGTTTCGGGAGCACCGTCGATCCAGCGAAGAACGCAACCAGCATCGCTGCGTGTGAGTAGCTTCCTGCGGACGTGGTGAAGGTTCCGGTCAGAATCGCCCCGAGAGCTCCCGACTCACTCAACGAGCCTCGCCGCCATGCCAGATAGCCGATTGCGCTACTCAACCAAAATCCGACGAGGGCTCGATTCCGAAACCCGTGGGTGGCGACATCACTTCCGTTTTTGTGAGAGATCCTATTTAGATATTTTAGGGATATGTCGCTTTGCACGCTAGCGATCCGGACCGAACAGCTTCATCAATCCCTCTGGCTGGATCTCGAAGACGTAGGGGCCGACCTCGACGATCGCCGGCGCACTGCTCTCTCCGATTCGTACCGTCACCTGGTGTCCATCGATTTCGTAGCGCTTTGTCGAATTCGGGGCAAACGGGTGTCGCGGGTTCATGTATACCTGCCTCGCCCCACCTGCCTGCTCGACAGCTTCCTCAGCAATCGCCAGTGCCTGCGCATCAGTCAACGTCATAAGCCAACTCTCTCATTGAATCGGAATCATTGCAGAACGTCATTCGCCGTACATGGCGAATCCACTCCAGATTATCAGCGATATTGGTGGCAAAAGGACAGGTCGCTCGGGTAGACTTCTCCCGAGCCCGTAGCTCAGTTGGCAGAGCAACTGACTTTTAATCAGTGGGTCCTGGGTTCGAGTCCCAGCGGGCTCATTTCTACGAAAGCTGCAACCCCCGGCAGAGTGTCCTGCCGGGGGTTCTTCTTGTCCAGATTCCGAAGCCTCAACTCCTGTTGAACAGCCGGCCCAGTCGGGATTTCGGGCCGGGGAGTGATTCGTCGCTGCCGACGATCGGGTAGTACTGCTGGTAAACCCGGTGGGCGGAGGTGGATTCGGCGCGGACTCCGTTCAAAACAACGCCCAGGATCGGGGCTCCGGTCTGGGTCAGGGAGTCCATACTCTGGACGAGTTCGGACTTGCGAAGTTTGCCCGCCAGCGTCACGAAAATGACGCCTCCAGTAAGGCTGGAGAGCAACAAGGAATCGCTAATAGCTACTGGCGGGCTATCGAAAACAACGATATCTGCTTCTTCTTCTAAGAGCGTAACGATCGCTTTCATTCTCAGAGAACCGATAAGGTCGGCTGGATTTGGCGGAAGCGGCCCGGTGGCGAGGACCAGGAGATTATTGATGGCGGTTCTCTGGAGCATATCCTCGAGTGCTACCTTTGGTTGCAGAAGCAGGTTGCCCAGCCCGCGATCGTTCCGCACCCGGTTGAACAATGTATGGACGCGCGGCCGGCGCATATCGGCATCCACCAGGATAACTCTCTGGCCACCTTGCGCCAGGACGATGGCGAGATTTGCAGCGATGGTGGTTTTTCCCTCGCCGGGAGCTGCACTGGTGACGACGATCGATTTGATACTGCGATCAATCATCGCGAATTGCAGATTGGTCCGCAGACCGCGGAAGATTTCCCCGCTGATGGACTTGCCCGAGTGCATGTAATCGAATTGCTCCGGCAGATCTCCCCGAGGTATCAAACCAATCACTGGTCGATCGGTAAGTTCGCGTACACCTTCTTCTGTTTTTACGTTGTCGTCGAGTATTGTGATCCCGACGATAAGTCCGCCCCCGAGAAGAAGACCAAGAATGGTGGCCAGTGCAGTATTCAGCATAATCCTGGGGCTAACAGGACCGCTGGATGGCACGGCAGGCTCAACCACAAAGACTTGAGACCCTGCGCCCCCTTCGACAACACCCAACGTATCCCGGATCGACTGCAGGCTTTCTCTGGACTGCTCCAATTGAGTGAGCAGTGCCTGCCATTGAGCGAGTTCGGCGGTCTGACCCAGAGCTCCGAGCCCGTCCAGGGACTCCAGCTGGTCAATTCGCTCCTGTGTAACGGCGATCTGGTCGTCGACTTCGGTCAATGCGTCTACAATGCCCTGCCGCCCAACAGTGCTAACCTCTGCCTGGACCTCGCGGATATACGTCGAAAACTGGCCGGTGATTTCATTAGCGATAAGTGCTGCGGTATCAGGATCCTCATGCTGGACCGCTACCGAGACAAGTTGCGTGTCGCGCTGGTGAGAAACGGATACGTTTTCGCGCAGTTCCCCAAGGCTGATATCCAGGTCAAGGCTCTCGATTGTGGGAGCGAGGACGGAGCGGGTATTCACCAGCTGATTGAAGGTCTGAGTGCGACGTTCGGCAGCCTGAATACTCTGGAGGTCTGCCCCAGCACCAGCGCCAATATTGTGTTCCAACAACATCGTCGCCTCGGCTTCGTAAATTGGCGTCATCGAGGAACTGACGAAGTACGCCGTGCCGGCAGCGATGATCGGACAGAGGAGCAGGATCCACCACCATTGACGCAGGGCTTTGAGAATTTCGGGAATAGTCATTCGTGGTTCACCGGACGTTTCAATACACTAGTGGCACCGTTACTGGATCAGTCTATATCAGAGAAGATGCGTTTCGCGATGCGAATCAGTAGTCCATTGGTCCGGAAATTCGGAAGCCTACCTTCGCAACGACCAGCACAGTCTGTAGATCTCAATCTTACTCAATTGACACCCTCCAGTACCCGGGTACCGAACTGACTAGCCAACATGGTCGACAGACTATGATCTTGCGGGTCATGTAGGAGCAGTCTGCGGGCACTACACTCACGGCAGCTGATAAGGGCAAACCCGTCGCGAGGCGGGGACGCAAAGCCATGGATCTCCAAACGGGAGACCGCCAGGCCGCCAGTTTCGGGTAGGTCACCCAACAACTGTTGCGTTTCACTCTATGTGGTTTGCCGCTTCGCGGGCATAGCCCATCTGAAAGAGTGGAGCGGACAAATGTTCAAGTTCACGCGGTTTCGATTCGGGTTGCTTGTTGGGCTGGCAGCACTGCTGGTATTCCCACTTGCCAATTCCTTCGCCTCTTCCCCGACGGGATTCGAAGTTGATCCCGAGTTCCAGAGTTACTACGCACAATCTGGAGGACTCCCGGTCTTCGGATACGCAGTATCGGATCCAGGCACAGAAAATGATCGCCTGGTTCAGTACTTCGAGCGACAGCGCCTGGAGCTTCATCCAGAACTCGCCGGCACGCCATATGAAGTTCTGCTCGGCCACCTGGGACTCGAAGAAGCCGAGCGCCGAGGAATTCTCGGTTCGGATGCCTTTCAACCGCGTGCCAGCGGCAATGGTGACGGTGTCTTCTTTCCGGAAACCGGTCACAACCTGAATGGGCTATTCAAGGATTACTGGCAGAGTCACGGATTGAACTTCGGAGATTCCGGGGTTTCCTTCCGTGAGTCCCTCGCACTGTTCGGATACCCGATATCGGAAGAGTTCACCGATCCTGATACGGGTCTGACGACACAGTACTTCGAGCGGGCTCGATTCGAGCATCATCCGGAACACGACGGAACAGAACACGCCGTCTTGCTGGGCCACCTTGGCATTTCAGAAATCGAGTTTCTGCGCGCCAACGGTCGTGGTCCGGACGGCAATGGACCACCAGGCCGGCGCGGCAACAACACTGACACGACAACCGAGCCGGAGCCAACCGCTACCCCGGCACCGGAGCCGACGGCTACGCCAGCGCCGGAACCGACCGCAACGCCAGCGCCAGAGCCGACGGCTACGCCAGCGCCGGAGCCGACGGCAACACCGGCACCGGAGCCGGACGAAGGTGATGACAGCAACAACGACGTCACGCCTTCAATGAGCATCCAGCAGATGGTTGACAACGCCTCTTCCGGCGCGACAGTACGCGTTCCAGCTGGTATCTACCGCGAGACCGTCACAATCAACAAGCCGATCACACTAGTCGGTGAGCCTGGCGCGGAGATTCGAGGCAGTGATGTCTGGAACGAATGGAACGCATCAGGCAGCACCTGGGTGAGCCAACAGACAGTACCACAGTTTGGTAATGGTCACGGTTCATGCGCTTCATATGCAGGCGAAATTTGTCGCCAGCAGGAGCAGGTATTCATTGGTGGCTCACAACTGGAGCAGGTGTGGTCAAATCCAACGAGCGGTCAGTTCGCCGTCAATTCACAGCGCCAGATAGTTTTGGGGCAGGATCCAGCCGGACGAACAGTTGAAGTTTCAACGCGCGAATTCTGGGTTCAAGGCGCGTCCAGCGACGTGACTGTTGACGGCTTCACTATGAAGCACGCGGCCAATCGTGCACAGACTGGGGCGATCAACAATGGTGATCAAGATAATTGGACTATCAGAAACAACCAGTTGTCATACGCACACGGTGCGATTGTCTCGATCGCCAGAGGGCACAACCTGAAATTGCTGAACAACTCAATTAGTTTCGGTGGGCAGCTTGGAGTCCAT
>REEK01000136.1 GCA_007695115.1 Sphaerobacteraceae bacterium | reverse complement strand
TGGCCCGTGCCTGGCGGCGAGCCGATATTGGAGACGTAGAGTTCGTCATCCGGCCCGATTTCCATGCCCGTGGCGAAGATGAGTTCCTGTGCCGGGATCTGGGTGCGAGCCCCATCTTCTTCGATCCGATAGAGGTGGGATGCAAGCGTGGCCGGGTCATCCGGGTCGACGTTCAGGAATCCGCCCGAGAGCGTCTCGAGGACGTACATCCGTCCCTGGCTATCGAATGCCACGTCGATCACGTGCGTGAAGTCTTCGGCAACGGTGTCCACGTCTCCGTCCAGCGTCACACGGGAGACGACTGAGTCACCGACCGGGAACGGGAATCCGGTGAGGTTGCCCATGTAGTAAGCCCCGTCAGGCCCCTCGGCCATGCCGGTCGGCACGAAGTCCGCGGGCATTTCATCCGGGCCATCCGGTTCTTGCATCTCTTCCGGGATCGAAGCGATGATGTCGTCGAACTCGTGAATCGACGTGATGTCTCCGTCGAGGGTCACGTAGAGTATGGAGTCCATCGCGGAGTCCGAAACAACCAGATTTCCGGATGGGGCAACCACGGCGGAGAACGGGTTGCTCTCGATCAACTCTTTGTTGACATCCTTCTCGTGTTCATACTGGAAGATGTCGGCGATCACGGTCAGGTCATCGTCGTTGTCTACGCGCAGAATCTGGCCATACGTGCCCAGTTCTTCGTGGGCGCCAAGCGCGCCGACGATGACGAACATATCGCCATCCTCGTTGAATGTGATGTCCTGGGTACCGTACGTGTCGCCTGCCCAGGTGATCGACGGTAGCCCCGTCAGCACTGGTAACACATCACCGTCCGAGATCCGGGTGATCTGGGCGCTATCGCCGGCGCAGAACTCGTCACCCCCGTAAGCCGGCTCCGGTCCAGCAAAGCAGTCATCACCGCCAGCGCCAGCTTCCGCCACGTAGAGGTCACCGTCGTCGGTCACATGCAAACCGCGCGGGCTATCCAGTCCGTCAGCCAGAACAGTGACTTCAGCCTGAGGTGGCGCTGGTTCGGTGCGCAGCTCCAGCAGCTCCGCGCCGAGGCGACCGAGCAGCACCTGATGTTCCTCATCGTTGTCCGGATGGTGTTCGAACCTGGCTCGCTCGAACCACTGGGTCAGGACGGTGTCGCCATCGGGATTCGTCTCCACCTGTGGTGGAGAGATCGGATAGCCGAACAGTGCGAGCGACTCGCGGAACGAGACGCCATCATCGCCGAAATCGAGGCCGTGGCTGGACCAGTAATCGTAGAACTCTGGTGCGATGGCCTGGCCAGTTTCTTCGAAGTAGTGATCTTCATTCGGGTCGGCGGTCGGGAAATCCCACCAGTCGATGCCCATTTCGAGCAGGACCTCGTTGCCGATCCGGCCGAGCAGGACCTCGTATGGCGTTCCTTCGAGTTCTGGGTGGTGTTCCAGCCGCTCCCGCTCGAAGTACTGGGTCTCGTAGACCTCACCAGTATCGAGATTCTCTTCTGGAGCGGCGTCAGTGATCGGCATGCCGAAGATCGGCAGTCCGCCGTGTGCGTTCCAGTACTCTTCAAAGACATCGCAGAGATTCTGTGACGTCTCATCGAAGAACGTACAGCCGTCCCTCGGTTCGTCTGGTTCGGATGTTGGCTGGGCGGCGACGACGCTCCCACTCGACAACACAAGTGTTAGCGCCAGTGCCACACGGAAAAAGCTACGCATACTTACCCCTTTCACTCCGCTCAGGTGCGGATAGGACACCCGCCTCTGCCCGGGTCAGAGCGGCGGTGTTCATCGGAAGATCGCGCCAGAAGTGACGCGAGACGATGACGAGTCATTACGTTTTGAGCATGCCGAATGGAACGAGACACGCCATCCATCAGTTCACCTATTTGTGGAAACGGGTAGCTAATGGGTGATGTCACCCAACTGTTGATTCCGGGGTAGCGCTCATGAGTCTGGGAGGTGGAGCTTTTCTTCAACTGATCTGGCAGCCGCGGCGGTACGGGATCCGACATCCAGCTTGCGGAGTATGTGGGTGACATGCCGCATAACGGTGCGGTGGGAAATGAAGAGCTGTTCGGCAATTTGCCGATCAGTAAGGCCTTCGACAATCAGCGCCAGGACTTCTTGCTCCCGGCCACTGAGTCCGTACCGGCCATCAGATGGGCTGGTGTTCGAGGACCGGCGCAGGCGATCGACTTGCCAGATCATTGGCCAGGCGCCGAGCTCTGTCGCTACTTCACCGACGTGCGACAGCCCTTCTTCAGCAGCCTCGAGGTTGCCCTGGACGTATGCGATCTGGGCCTGTACCAATCTTGAGCGCGCTTCTTCATACGGTGTTTTGCAGGCCTGGGCAATCGCGATGGAGTGAGCCACATGTTCCTCGGCGGTTTCCAGGTCCTTTTGATCGAGCAGGAGACTCCCGAGCAGCCGATGAGTGCCGATCAAGCTCAATGGCTGGCGAGGTTCTTGAGCCAGTAAATGGGCATAGCTGGCTTGCTCCAGCGCTGCGTCCGAATCGCCTTCCTGCTCGAAGATGGTGGCCCATCGGATAGCGCCGTCAGCCTGCCCGGGGATAGCACCGGTCCATTCCAGCCACCGATCATGTGCGCTCATCCACTCTCTGGCGAGTTGAGTATTCGCTTCGTCCAGCGCAAGGTCTGCGAGAACTCGGTGCGCTTCGCCCGGAATCAGATGTACGTGACGATCAGGGCTCGTATCGGATCCCTCAGTAAGCAGGCTTGACAACAGGTTTCGTGCCGCGTCTGGATCTCCCCTCAGGCGGGCCAGTCTGGCGCGGACACACGTTGCCACGCTCCAGTAGTGGAATAGCGTTGGCTGAGGATTCTCACGCCAGATGTTCCTGAGTTCGTCCCATCGCCCTTCCCAGAGCAACAGGCATTCGTATCCAGGCAGATACAGATCAGTGAACATCCCTTGCGAAACGCCACCCCAATGTTCAATGGTGTCCACAAGCTGGCTGCGCTGGAGTAGATCATCAGATGCGTACGGTAGGTGATGCCCCATGAGAGCCTGGTTGCTGACCAGCACGTTGTGCGGTTCGAAGTCGGTCAATCGGTTGATTTCGAGTGCCAGCTCGAAGGCGATTCGGGACGTATCTGGTTCTCCCCGAAGTCCATAGGAGTGTGCCAGCGCAGTAAACGTGTTTCGGGCGCCCCACGTGGCTCTGCGTGCGTATCTGGTCCTGGCCTCGCTCGTTCGCAGCGCTTTCCATTCGTTTCCAACGGCCGACTCAGCAATCGACATAGACTCATCGACGCGACCATAGGCGGTAAGCCAGTAGGCGTAACTTCCGATCATCCGCGAGTACGACATGTCCCAGGCGGGGTTCGGGCCGATGAACGACAGACTGCATTCGAGGGAAGCATCTTCATCGTTCGATTCAGCATCGAGGAGCGCCAGATGTATGTCCCGAAGGCCGCGGGTTGGTTCACCGAGATTGCAGAGATTCTGTCCGGCTGCGAACTGGGCGTAGGTGAAGATGTCACGTAGTCCACCGTCTCGAGCGTGGGCCTGCGCGGACCAGAGCCATTCGTTGGCTCGTGCAGGATCCGCCAACCTCAGGAGTTCACCGATCCGGAGCATCAGCCAGGCGAGCGTTTCGTGGTCTGGCACTGACTGGTTGATCACGTCGGCAGCTCTGGAATAGCGGTCGACAGCCTCGTGCCAGGCGAAGCGATTTTCGGAAACCTCCCCGGCCTGGATCAGCCATTCGGATGATCGCGGATCTCCAGCCTGCCGAAGATGCCAGGCGATGATCTCGGGATCCGGTTTCGCCTGCTGGATTAGTACTTCAGCGATTTTCTGGTGCAAGCTCTTCCGGGTTCCGTAAGGTGTGCACTCGTATACGGCTTCCCGGACGAGCGCATGTCGGAAGGAGACCTGTGGCGATGTCGGGTCGACATCCAGAAGCCAGGTGTTCGCCGCTTCGTCCACGGCGTCGGCTATCTGGTCGTCGCACAGCAGTTGATCCAGGATTGAAACAGGAACCTGCTGTCCAACCACTGAGGCGGTCTGAACAACCGAGACCGTCGATTCGTTCACTTGTTCCAGTCTGCCTTCGACGATCTGCTGAATCAGATCAGGCACTGAGGTTTCGTCCAGCGCCTGTAGCTCCCAGGTTCCGGACACCTGCTGGAGGTTTCCCTGTAGCTCGAGTTGCCGAAGGCTTTCCAGAATGAAGAGCGGGTTCCCTCCGGTGCGCTGTTCCAGATAGCTGACGGTTGTTTCCAGATCTGAGTCAGAGAGCGGATAGAGAAGGGGTACGAGCTGGCGAACCTCATCACTGGTGAAAGCTCGAAGTTCGATGCGTGCCGGAAGAGCCTCGCGCACCAGGTGGGGCAGCATCGAGTACAGCGGACGTTCCCGGATGATCTCGTCGTTTCGATAGGTTGCGATGAGCAGGATCCGATGGTCGGCGAGCTGGCGGGCAATAAACCGGAGCAAATTGAGACTTGTCTCGTCTGACCAGTGTAGATCCTCCAGGACAAGAACAGTCGGCTTCTGCCTGGAGAGATTGACGAAAAACTCAAGCATCTGAGAGAAGAGTTCGTCCTGACTCTGCAGATCTGAGAGGGCCGATGAATCCTTGATGAAATCTGGCACGTCTGGGAAACCGTCGGACGGCGAATAAGCGCGCATCAACTCGTACCAGGGACCGTATGGAGGCGTCGTGCTGAAATCAAAGCAGGCGCCGCGGAGGACGCAGACATCATCGCTACTAGTCGACTCAATGAACGCGTTGACGAGGCTCGTCTTCCCGATTCCTGCCTCACCGCTAACCAGTGCGAGACGGCCGCTGCCTGACCAGGCTCGGTGAAGGGCGGAGCGCAATGCTGACTGCTCGCGATCGCGACCGATCAGTTCGAACATTCTGCGCCTCCAGACGAAGCGTTCCGTTCATGCAGGATTCCCAG
>REEK01000143.1 GCA_007695115.1 Sphaerobacteraceae bacterium | reverse complement strand
CGAACCATCCCTATGGACACCGTCGGTTCGAGACGATCACCTCACTCGGCATTGCGTTGTTCCTGCTGCTGGCGCTTCAGCAGATTCTGCAGGGGGCATGGAACCGCTGGCAGTCCGGTGATTCGCCGGAGATCGGGCCGATCGCGTTCGTGGTGATGATCGTCGCCCTCGGGATTAGCATTACAGTGACACTCTGGGAGCGACGAGCCGGGAGACGCCTCAACAGCTCGATTCTGCTGGCTGATGCTCGCCACACTGCCAGCGATGTCATGATATCGCTCTCGGTGCTCCTTGGCCTTGTCCTCATTCAGCTTGGCTATCCCTCGGCAGACTTGTTTCTGGCGCTGGTGATCGCCGGAGCGATTGCCTGGGCTGCCTGGCAGATCATCCGGGATGCCGCACTCTCGCTGTCAGACGTGGCGGTGCACTCTGCTGACGACATCGACAGGGCGGCTCGACAGGTGGAAGGCGTGCAGGGGGTCCACAACATCCGCACCCGTGGTGGCGAAGGGATGACCTGGGTCGATATGCACATTCAGGTCGATCCGGGCATGGCCGTTGATGCAGCGCATGAGATTTCCAGCTCCGTTGCGGCGAAGGTGGAGCAGGAGGTTGGCGAGCCAGCAGACGTCACCGTTCATATCGAACCGGCCACCGATGAGCACCTGAGACCGAGGCGGAATTATCATCCAGATGACGAGTAATCGGCAGGTGCCGCCATCCCTTGATAGCATGAACAAGGGATGACCCCTGTTCTGGTGGAGGATGGTCTGGTGCGTTCTGAATCGTGGTCCTCTCGTGGACCTGACTACTCGGATTCCTATCGGCAGCAGGCTCAGCAGCTTGCCCGGCAGTTCGCGATCATGGAAGGCGTGGTCGGCGTCCTCCTGTCTGGTGGACTGACCTTCGGTGAAGCGGATCGCTATAGCGATATCGATCTCACGGTCTATCTCCGGCAGCAATCGCTCAGAACCTGGTATTTCGGCGAAGCGCCCCTGCCTGAGGGGAAGTCTCGATACCGCGATCTCCGGCTCAATGTCTCCTATCTCGACTACGAACTGGAGCGAGACCGAAAATGGACTTCCGCTGAGATCTGGCGGGCGTCCCGTGCGGCGGTGCTCTACGATCCGGAAGGCCTGATCGGCGAACTTCTGGACTCGAAACGGCCAGACGATGCGCAGCTCCGTGATGAAGCGCGCGAGTTGGCCAATGATGTCCGGTTCACCCTTGATCATGCGGTGCCGGCCTGGCTATATCGTGGTGAAGTGCTGGCCGCTCATGCGATGCTCAATCAGGCGTTGTCCCAGCTCATTCAGCTGATTCACCTGACAAACGGTTCCCCGGCTCCGGAGCCCGGCTGGGACGTGGTTCTGCTTGGCTCCACGGGCGATCTGGCGGATGACATCGTCGAGCAGTTGCAGGAGGCACTCCGAACCGGTGATCTGACGGCTGCCGATGTCAGTCGGCGACGATATGCCGTCAGCACATTGTTGCGGGAGACTGTTGCGCTGCATTCTCCGGAATCGGGATCTGCCAGTCAGGGAGAAGCGGAATCACCGCTGCAGGGAATGCTCTGGTATCTGCTGAAACATGAACCGATCGAGTTCGACGAGTTTCTGGCCAGGTTCGATCGTCGGCTGTTGATTCAGAGTCCCGCATTCGAGCTGGTCTGGGTCGATCGCCAACCGGATGAGACATTGATCCGGTTCAATCATGAGCGTCTGGGCCACATCGTCCAGCATGAGCTTGGTCGCTTTCTGGATAGTCAGCAGCGGATCATCCGGGAACTGGCGGCGCACGCCGGCGACGAAATCGATTCCTGACGTGAGAGATAGACAAGGGAGAGAACGATGCCTGAAGGGAGCAACCTGTCGCTTCGCGTGGCTGTTCCGGCCGACGCCGAACGATGCAAGGAGCTCGGCGTCACTGGCTGGGAGACCACCTACTCCGGGTATGTGCATGAGCACAATCGACGAGCCTACCTGAACGGAGACTTCTGGTCGATCGAGCGGCTTCGGGCGGTCCTCGCCGACGATTCCGCGGTCAATCTGGTTGTCGAGCTCGAGGGCCGGGTCGTCGGTTTCATTACCACCGAAGCGCTGGAAGATGGCCGCTACGAGGTCACCCGCCTCTACGTCGATCCGGAGGTGCGTAGTCGAGGGATCGGCGCCCGGTTGCTGCAGTCAGTGTTCGACGAGTTGCGCCGGCGTGGCGTGGCTGAGGTGATCGTCAACGTGTTCGGGGACAATCACGCCGGGCGCCGCTTCTACGAACGCCATGGTTTCCAGCTCACCGACGATGTCTGGTGCATGGTCGGAGACCAGCAGCTCCGCGATGTCTGGTACAGCCAGCGGTTGTGATGGTCAGAGCGTCGGCGAAACGAATCAAGACAAACTCCCTCTCCCAGAATTGGGAGAGGGTCGGGGTGAGGGCCGTTGTCCCCGATGGATTGAACGTCACTGCAAAGGCCACCACGTCATTCCGAGCTTGTCGAGGAATCTCTGACGTCCGATGCGTCGTCGCCAGTCCGGCGGTGGACCGCTGGCAAGCATTTCAGATCCTTCGACTTCGCTCAGGATGACATGCTTCGCGGGTGTGTGGCTTACCCAGGTCGAAACCCCTCACCGGGACGTCGTTCAGCCCCCACGTCATTCCGAGCTTGTCGAGGAATCTCTGACGTCCGATGCGTCGTCGCCAGTCCGGAGGTGGACCGCTGGCAAGCACTTCAGATCCTTCGACCCCACTCAGGCTGGCATGACGGCCTGTTTACGCCAGACCCGGCCCCCCTAATACCCCTCCTGCTTATCCACCACGTTGAACAGCGGCTCGTCGTTGCGCAATCGTCGGATGTTCTCGGCAACGATCTCGATGCCGCGATCCCAGTAGTACGGGGTCGATCCGGAAAAGTGCGGCGTGATGAACACACCGGGCGTGTCCCACAAGGCCGAATCTTCGTTGAGTGGCTCTGGTGTTGTTACGTCAAGTCCGGCCCCGGCGATGACGCCGTTGTTCAGCGCATCGATCAACTCGTCCTGGTTGATGATGTCGCCCCGTCCGATGTTGTAGATGACCGCTGAATTCTTCATCGCCGCGAATTCGGCGGTTCCGAAGAGCCCGCGGGTTCTCGGTGTCGATGGAAGTGTGATCGCGACGTGATCGGCGTGGGCGATCATCTCGTGGAGCTGGTCCGGTGAGTAGAGCTGATCGACCCCTTCCATCGGATCGTTGCTACGCCGTCGGGAGCCGACGACATACATCCCGAGGGCTTTGGCCCGGATGGCCAGTGCGTGGCCGATGTCGCCCAGGCCAACGACGGCAACCGTCTGATAGCCGAGCTCTACGACATCCGTGGATGGGCGCTTCCAGACATGCTTCGCCTGGTTGTGAACCATTTCCGGAAATCCGCGGGCGAACGAAAGCATCATCCCCAACAGGTGCTCGGCGATGGTGCTGGCGTGGACGCCACTATTGTTGGTCACCGTGATGTCGTCGCGCTCGATCATCTCCGGAAAGAGGAACGCATCGACCCCGGCGCCCGGTGAGTGTGCCCAGACGATGTCCTGGAACTCTTCGATGAATGAGGCATTGAGCCCACGTCCGATAATTCCCTGTGCCCCCGGCAGGTGCTCACTGATCCGGGACTGATCCGCACACATCGCGATCTCCAGATCCGGGAACTCCTCGTTCAGTCGGTCGATATGCTTCTGCTCCCACTCGACGGTGACGACGATCTTGTTAATCTCTGCCATGCTCAGACGCTCCCTCTTTAGCTGGTGATTCGTTGCATTGTCTGCCGGGCGTGCTGATTCATCATAGCAGGCACTTCGGCTGAACCCGTCTGCGCTGGCACGCTCTACGACGAATACCCACCACAATACGAGGAGATCCGACCCTGGTCGGGGCTGTAGATGACAGTAAATCTCGGTCCAGACGGTCGTCGCCAGAGGGTCGAGTACCAGGGGGCATCGCGCTCATCTTCAAATATGAAGACCCAGTGCCGGTCGCTGGTTTGCGGATCGGGGCTCCGGCGCTGTGTCGGGCGGCTGAGGAACCCATACTCTGCCCAGTAGAGGGCACCTGGCTGGAACGTCTGGTCTGCTCCCGCGCCGTCTTCTGCGCGCAGGTTCCGCTCATCGATCTTCTCCCGTACGGCGTCTTCGGCTGCTTCGAGCGGCATCGATGGCTCGAAGTTCACCGGTTCGATGTTATAGGCAGCGCACCCGCTGGCCTTGAGGATACTTCCGTTTGCATCTGCTGCAGAGCGCGCACCGAGCAGTTCCACTCCAAGGTAGATCACCACCAGTGCCACGAGAAACCCGAGGATCATACGTCCCGGTGGCCCGCCCAGGTTGTAGCGCGCACCGTGCTTACGTCGAGCGTCAACTTCGTATTGGCCTGCGTATTCCTGTCCGCTGAAACCGGTCATCGCTGGTGTCTCTCCATTCTTGACCTGTTCAGTCTGGTGATCATGGTTGTGGGCGGGTGCAGTAGTCGACCACGTTTCGATTCCCGGCCATGTAGAGTGCTGTCACTCGCACTTCGGGATTCCGGACGAAATTGCGATAGTGCCAGCGGTCGTCGTACTCGTTCTTGAACACGACGATCCAGCGTGGAACCGTGTCATATCCGCTCCAGTACCCATATTTGCTCCAGTAGACCTCTCCAATGTACGGAAGCGAGTCATCGGTGGGATCACTGGTCGCGATGCCATCCTCTTCGAGTTGCTCACGGATATCTGCCTCGACTGTTTCGAGCGTCGCCCGCCGACCGGTGTCACTCGATGAGCCATCGAGATTCAGACATCCACCGGCCGCGATCACGTCTGACTGCCCTGGAGGCCAGAATGGCAATCTCAAGTAGGTGTAGCTCAGCAATAACGCGGTCGAGAGAGCAATCAGCCCGATTAGTATCACCACGTATTGCGGTAGCGAACTGAGTGGCTGCAACAGGTAGAACTGTCGCCGAATATAGTATTCGTCTGAGTAATGTGTGTTTCGATCACCGAACACAGACGCCTCCGGTCAGACTATCA
>REEK01000011.1 GCA_007695115.1 Sphaerobacteraceae bacterium | reverse complement strand
TCAGCTTGACTTTGTGCTCAGGCACGGTAGGAAGTTTCGCGGTCATCGTGCGAATCATTACTTCTTCGGTCGTAAGGAATCACTCAAGACCACGAATGTTGATCCGCGTTGGCTCGAGCGTCTCGAAGGCGTAACGGTGGTGGTTTCACTGGATGGTTCAAGAGTTCTGACGGTGTACCGCAACCGGAACGCACCGAAGAATCTGAAGAAGAAGGCCGCATAGCGGTGCAGGTCTGCTAGACCTGTGTTTGGCGTCAAAATGTGGACGCGGAACTCGCGTTATCTTCCCTCAAACAACTGATACAGGTAAGTCGTAACCCGCTCATCAGTTTCGCTCGGGTAAATGAACCCATAGTGGTCGGCGATCTCTGTCCCGAGTTCTCGCACCAGTCCACACATTGCGAACATCGCCTGCCATTGCTCTTCGGAGTCGGCCCCGCTGAAGGTCGCGAGATAGCGTTCCCAGGTTGGCCTGGACAGGTATCGCGGGAACCAGCGACCGAAGATGCCGACGTCGGTGGCTGCGCCGTGGTCGATGCCGATCTTCCAGCGGAGCAACGGGTGGATCTTCTCGAACCGGAGATCCGAATCCATGATGAATCGCACGTAGTCCAGCTCCTGCCGGCGCAATGCCTTTGCGACATACGGAACATCCCACCAGAACGCGTTGATGCGCTCGATGAACTCTTCTTCTCTGGGAGGCTGGACGTGAGTTCCCGAAACCGGGAGACGTCTGATTCGTTCAGAGAGGCGATCCCGGTCGAGCAGCACGCATTGGAATGCTCCAGCGCACTCGATTGAGCGAATAGCTGTCGAGCCGAACTGAAAGTCGATGCGTAGACCGCTTCTGAAGAGCACAAGCTGGGTGATCCATCCGGGCAGGCCGGTGTCGCCCGGAGTCCGGGGCCACCGGACCATCACTTCGCCAAAGCGTGCGATCCAGTGATCGTCGAGCGCCTGCTCCGGATCACGCATGATCACCGAAACATCATAGTCCGAGAGCTCGTCCGGAGTGCGAGTCGAATCCCCGCGTGAGCCGTTGAGGATGATCAGCCGGATGTTGTCATCGTCCTCGGCCCATTGCATGAGAGATTGCAAGACGTCGGCTTCGGACAACATGGCAGGTGACCTGTTCATAAAGGGTGGAGACCCGCAGACCGGATCCCCACCCCATCGTCAGCTCGTGACTAGCCGATCGCCGGAACGCCGGAGCTGGCGATCTTCTCGTTCAGCTGCTTGACGTCGGTATCGATCGTCTCCTGCAGCGCCGAGATGCTACGGTCGGCCTGAGCACTCAGATGTTCCCAGACATCGTACTGCTGCTTCGGCGGGCGGGCATCACCGAACGAGACGGTGCCTTGCAGCGAGGAGAGCTTGCTGTTGACCTTCGGCGGATAGTTGAAGGAGTCAGCCGCACCCTTACTCCGGGCTTCCACGATCTCGCTCTCGATGCTTGCCAGCTTTTCGATCACGCGGTCGCACTCGGCGACCAGATCGTTATGTCCAGCTGCGTCGAGGCGAGGTCGCCAGACCTCGATCTGATCCCGCAGCTCACGTCCGCGAAGCACCGTCTTGTGCGCGTCGTCGAGTTTGTTCCGGATCTTCATCAGCAGGTCGAACTGAGCCTCGTAGTCTTCCTGTGTGGTGGCCAGCCGTGGATCCTTTCGGACCTCGAACTCTGCCGTGTGCGTCTCGCCGTTGACGTCCAGTCGGACCTTGTAGTTGCCCGGTACGACCTGTGGACCATCAACGCCCCCACCCCAGTACGCCGAGAGCGTTCCGAACGGGAGATCGACTCCCGGCGGATAGCGCAGATCCCAGACGAACCGGTGCAGACCGCTCCGGCTACCGATCGAGAACCCGTTGTGGTTGCCCTCGTCCTTGCTGGAGAACGTGCGAATCTCTTCGCCGTTTGCAGTCAGGAAGGTGAGTTTGACCTCGGATTCAACATCGTCGGAAAGCCAGTAGTGGATGATTGCTCCATCTGGCGGGTTGTGTCCGGCCTCGGCCAGGAACAGCTCTGGCTTGCCGTCCTTGCCGCGAACCGTCTCGCCAATCGTCGTGCGACCGCCACTGGCGATATACGCCTTGTAGCCGATGTCTTCACCCCAGGCGAAGCCCCGCGGGGTCTTGATTCGATAGGCGGGCTCGGCCGGGAAGACCGTTGTTGAGCCCGGGCTGTTCGCCTCGTCCCACTCCCGGATTGGGGTGAGATCGTCCAGTGACCAGAAGGCCCGACCGTGAGTGCCGAGAATCAGATCGGTGTCCTTGATCGTCAAATCATGGATCGGCACGATCGGCAGGTTCGCCTGGAACCGGTGCCAGTTGTCGCCGTTGTTCCAGGAAACATAGACGCCAGTCTCGGTGCCGGCGTAGAGCAGTCCCTTGCGAACCGGATCCTCCCGGATGACCCGGGTGAAGTCGTCCTCCCGGATACCGTTGGTAATCCGCTCCCAGGTCTTGCCGTAATCATGGGTTCGATAGAGGTACGGCGTGTTGTCGTCCAGTTTGTAGCGAGTGATCGCCATGTAGGCGGTGGCAGCATCATGCGGCGATGGCTCGATGATGCTGATCAGTGGCCAGTCGTCGAGATCACCGGGTGTGACGTTGGTCCAGGTCTCGCCGTTGTCCTGGGTGACGTGAACCAGGCCATCGTCAGATCCGGCCCAGATGACGCCCGGCTTCACCGGCGATTCGGCAATGGCGAAGACCGTTGCGTAGATCTCCGTGCCGATGTTGTCTTTAGTGATCGGTCCCCCGGATGGCTTGAGCGTCTCTGGATCGGCGCGAGTCAGATCCGGGCTGAATTTCTCCCAGCTGTCTCCGCCGTTGGTCGATTTGAAGATGAACTGCCCACCGGTGTAGATGATCTCCGGATCATGGGGAGACAGGACGATCGGGAAGGTCCACTGGAAGCGATACTTCATCTCTTCCGACCCGTACCCGACGTAGTCCTCTGGCCAGACGGTGATCTCGACCGCTTGCTGGCTGCTGTGGTCGTAGCGGGTCATCCGGGTGATGAAGCTGCCGGCGTAGACGATATCCGGATTATCTGGTCGGACCGCAATGTAGCCGCTCTCCCCGCCACCGATCGGGTAGGAATCATCGCCAACAATGCTGTTGCGCCAGGAGAAGCTCGGCACTGAGATCGTTGTGTTGTCCTGCTGAGCGCCGTAGATCCGGTACGGGAACCGGGTGTCGGTGGTCACATGATAGAACTGCGCGGTCGGCTGGTTGTTGACGCTCGACCATGTCTTGGCGGCATCGAACGAAACACAGGCTCCGCCGTCGTTCCCCTCGATCATGCGGTCAGTGTTCTCCGGATCGATCCACAGACCGTGATTGTCGCCGTGTGGCGTCGGGATGTGGCTGAATGACAGTCCGCCATCGATCGACTTCCACATGCGCAGGTTCAGAACGTAGACCTTGTCGATGTCCACGGGATCGGCGAAGACGTGCATGTAGTACCACGGACGCTGTCGGAGGTTCGGATCCCGGTTGATCAGCTCCCAGGTGTCGCCGCCGTTGTCCGAACGGTAGAGTCCGGCCTCTGATTCGTGCTCGACCAGTGCCCAGACACGGCTGGAATCGACCGGCGAGACCACCACGCCGATGCGACCCAGCAGACCAGACGGCAATCCTGGATTGCTGGAGATGTCGGTCCAGGTGTCGCCACCGTCGGTCGTCTTGTAGAGGCCACTTCCCGGGCCACCGCTGCTCAGCGCCCACGGATAGCGACGCATCTGCCAGAATGCGGCGAAGAGCGTGTTCGGGTTCTTCGTGTCCATTGAGAGATCGGCCACGCCGGTCTTGTCGTCGACGTAGAGCACGTTCTCCCAGGTATCGCCGCCATCTTTGCTGCGATAAACGCCCCGGGCATCGTGATCCCCGAAGGCATGACCCAGCGCACCGGCATAGATCAGATTCTCATCACGAGGATGCACCCGGACCTGCGCGATGTGGCGAGTATCGGCCAGTCCGATGTGTCGCCAGGTGTCGCCGCCATCGTCCGAGCGATAGACACCATCGCCGAGCGTGACATCGCCACGAATCGTCGACTCACCCGTTGCGGCGTAAATGCGGGAGTGATCGGAATCGGCGATCGCCAGCGCACCGACCGGGCTGGACGTGAAGTAACCATCCGAGATGTTGTGCCAGGTCGTCCCGGCATCGCGGGTTCGCCAGACACCACCGGCACAGGCGCCGAAGTAGAACGTCAGCGGCTCGGATGGATGGCCAACCACGGCGATCGATCGACCGGCACGGAATGGTCCGACCAGCCTCCATTGTGATTGATCGAGAAATGCTTTCGTATCGGGCATTGAGTAAATCCCTCGCTTTTTCAGGCTGCAGCGCAACCCGCGGGTAAATTAAGGAAGACGCTGGCTGGCGCACCAGTTTTGGTGGCAGCCATCCCGGGCAGTGTGACGAAACACCCGGGAATCGTCAAGCGGGGTGACCTGGGGGCCGGGACCACGACGCAGGAAGGCCGATCGTCCGGTGGTATTGAATCGCTTGTCGGAACCTGGCGCAGTGGGTTAGCAACTCGCCAAGTTCCAGGTCTCCGCGGCGTTCTTACGCTTCAGCGCTCTATCGTCGCCGAGATCTGGGGTCCATCGCGTCACGGAGCCCGTCACCAACGAGGTTTAATGCCAGAATAGTGAAGAACATCAATGCACCCGGAACCACAACCATCCACCAGGCTCGGGTGATGACTGCCTGCCCATCGCGAAGCATGCTCCCCCAGGTCGGTACGTCCGGCGGTACTCCAGCGCCAAGAAATGAAAGTGATGCTTCTGCGATGATCGAAAAGGCAACTATGAACGTGCACTGAACGATCAACGGCGACATGACGTTCGGAAAGATATGGCGAGCCATTATCAGATGGTCGCGAGCGCCGACGGATCTTGCCGCTTCTACGTAGAGATATTCCTTTGCCGAGAGCGTTGATCCTCGCACCAACCGTGCGACCACCGGCATATACACGATGCCCAACGCAATGATGACGTTTGGGGTGCTTGGGCCGAGGCTTGCCATCAACGCAATTGCCAACAGGATCGGTGGAAAGGCCATCAACCCGTCCATCACCCGCATGATC
>REEK01000012.1 GCA_007695115.1 Sphaerobacteraceae bacterium | reverse complement strand
TCCAGTTTCATGCCACCCTGCAGATCGCTTCTTCAAATGGCTCATTATCGCATGTCAACTCTGCAGGATTGTGAAAACCAGGTCATTACATGAACAGTTTGCGAGAGTAGGAAACAATGGATTGTTTCCCATCAATGCTTGCAGCTGCACCAACTCTCCGCTACACTCGGGACATCAACCGAAACCGGGAACATTAGGGCAGATACTATGGAGCGCTCCGATTCTCAGGGCAATCCAGTTCGTCTGGTTACCCCAGCGATGCGGCGTATGTTGCTCATCGCCAGTGTGCTGGTGTTCATCGCCGGTTTCCAGGTCTTTGTCCTCACTGAGCATACTGATCGCTACTTTGCCTGGACAATCGGGTTTCCGTTGACTGCAGTATTTCTCGGCGCGGGCTACTGGGCGGCCGGAGTGCTGGAGTTCCTCGCTTCCCGGGAGCGCGTCTGGGCCAATGCCCGCCCGGCTGTTCCCGCTGTCTGGATCTTCACCACGCTGACCGCTATCGCTACGCTGCTTCACCTCGACGCATTTCGTACCGAGAGCTTCTGGGCATGGGCCTGGTTTGGCGTGTACTTCTATGTTCCGGTGGCGCTCGGCGTCATTCTAATCCTGCAACTCCGCGTTCCGGGAGGTGATCCACCGCAGAGCGAACCAATTCCGGCCTGGCTTCGTGGCGTGCTCGCCGTTCAGGTGGTCCTGATGCTGCCACTCGGAGTCGGGTTGTTTATCGCACCAGCCTCGTTCGAAGGTGCGTGGCCATGGGACCTGACACCATTGCTTGCCAGAGCCGTTGGCGCCTGGCTGATTGGCTGGAGCACGGTCAAGATCCAGATTCTCTGGGAGAACGACTGGCGACGATGCCGCAATCTTTTCCTCTCCACCATGATATGGACATTGCTGATATTCGTCGCCTTCGCTCGCTATGGAGATGCCGTGGAGTGGGGCGCACACCTCTGGGGTTTCCTGCTCGTGGTGTTGAGTGTTTTTGCTGTGGGTCTGTATGGAGTGCTCGCCGGCTGGTATGGACTGGGTCGGGTTGCTGCTCCTGTTCCCAGCGATGACTGAGGCGTTTGCCATGCGCGCGAACTATTCCGCTAGCGCACAGCCGGGTGAGTTCGCCGGCACCAGCCCCGGAGCTACAGTGATACATAGATCGGGTCCCTGATGGATTATCCCGGAGGCAGTCTGTGAAAGTGACACAAACCCCCGCAAGGAGTGGAGATGGGGCTCCGAATCCACTCCGGGAGTATTCACTGTTCAACGCACTCCTCGGACGGCGATCCCGCCGTCTCGGCAAAGGGTTCCGGCTGAACGGCGGCCCGCTCGCCTACGAGAGTCCCGAAGAGACCACCCCGCTGGCAATCGAAGAAGAAGCGGCGCTCGCCTTCGCTGCCTGCGGTATCACCGGCTACACCACGGCTGACGTCCCATTTCAGGCTGGGGACATGCCGGGAGCTGGAGGCGGGAATATCCTGGCTCATTTCGCTGGTCGAACAGTCCCCAGTGCTGATTCGATGCACAACGTGACGATGTTTGTGATCAATGATGACGGCACATGGCTGCTCAGGAGACCTCAGGACTACCCGCGGATGGAGATTGGCGAGCTGGCACGGGCAGCCCGGCGTGGGGATCTGGTGGATCTGTACAGACGCAGCCGCATCAAACTTGCTGATCACCGTGTGAACGTTCCCCGGGAATTCCCGTACATGCTCCCATTCAACCTCTGGGCAGGTAACGTACCGGGTTCGACCTATTTCCTGCCAGTGACCGAAACTTCCGGACTGATCATCAATGCCCTGCTTGCCGCATTCGACGATGAATGGGCGGCCTATTTCCTGGACGATCGTAACGGGTTCCGTTCTCCGGGACTCGCCGGGTTTGCTCGTTCGAAGGGCGGCCACCTCTACGATGATCCGAGAGACAACCGGATGGTGCCGATCGGGGTGTTCGAGAGCTCGATGTATGAGCTTATGGCCGCAGAGACGGGCGCGATGATCCAGAACCTGGGTCTGATGGCTCAGGCACTCGGGATTGGTGGGTTTACCCACTACGCTGGACATCCTCAGGGCTGGCTACAGGCGCTTGGCTTTCAGATGCAGGCGGTTCCCACATCCCGCGTTGCGGGGATGGGTCGCCTCATGAGCCTGCTCCTGCGCGTTCTCCGGCGAGATGATCCTCTCCCCACAGCGGTGGGACTGCAGGGAGAGGGACAGACGCTCCTGAAACCATGGTGCCCACCTCACTTTCCCGACATGGAACACGCGGTTCGCGCCTTTATTGACTATAAGTTCGCACCCGGCAGCGGTACGCTCCGCGATGGAGGAGCGGCGACCGCCTGGCGAGACGGTTATACCGTTCAGCAGGGAATTCCCGCCCCTTCCGAGAAGGCGATCGCTGCGACAGTTTCATATTGCGACTACGTGTACCGTCGGTATGGGCGCTTCCCCTCGGCCAATGGTCCGTTCCGCACCACAATCGCTTACCAGGCGCACAACCTCGATACGGCGTTCTATGAACGCTTTTACGAACAGGAGACGCTTGACGACATCCGCACCCCGGAGATCGATCCTTCCTGATTCAGTTGCCCCCGGCCTGCTGGCTGCAGTAGCATCCGTTGGGACGATTTGCTCAGCATCCAGGAGGATTTGTGGTCTCTCTCTCTGATATCCGGAACGCACGCAAGACGATCAGTGATGCCCTGATGGCGACACCGATGTTCAGCGCCAGCCGACTCGGTGAGGCCAGCGGAGGCATCGAGCTGTTTCTCAAGGCGGAATCGCTGCAGAAGACCGGTTCGTTCAAGCCGCGTGGGGCGCTCAATCTGATCCGGAACACACCAGCTGACGAGCTCGGGCGCGGCGTGATTACGATCTCGGCCGGAAACCATGCTCAGGGTGTGGCCTGGGCGGCCGGGGCCGCGGGAGTCAACGCCACGATCGTCATGCAGAGCACTGCCAGCCCGACGAAGATCGCGGCCACCCGCGGCTACGGAGCTGATGTGGTGCTGATCGATGGCACGATCTCCGAGGCATTCGAGGAACTGCATCGCCTCAAGGAAGAGCGCAATCTGACGCTGATTCATCCGTTCGATGATCCGCTGCTGATCGCCGGTCACGGCACGGTTGGACTGGAGATCGTCGAGCAGGTGCCGGATGTCGATGTGATTGTCTGCCCGATTGGTGGGGGAGGGTTGATCTCCGGAGTGGCGACTGCGGCGAAGGCGATCAAGCCAGAGGTTCGGGTGTTCGGTATCGAGCCAGCCGGAGCCCCAGCCATGCGGAAATCGTGGGATGCCGGCAGCGCTCAGCAGCTCGACTCGGTGGACACGATCGCCGATGGCCTGGCCCCGCCGATGGTCGGCAAGCTCAACTACGAGCTCACGCGCCAGTACGTCGAGGACATTATCATTGTCGACGATACCGAGATCGCCATCGCCATGCGGGAGATCATGATCAACGCGAAGCTATATGCCGAGCCCGGCGGGGCAGCGGCAACTGCTGCGCTGCTGGCTGGCAAGGTTCCGACGAACCCCGGCGACACAGTCGTTTCGGTGCTCAGCGGCGGCAATCTTGACATCTCGAAAATGCTGGATGTGATCGGCAAGCTGCCGGAGTAATCCTGTCGCGCATCACATGTTGATCAGTCCCCGGGTGGCGGTCCCTGCCCTGTCCGGGGTTTTCTGGTGTCATGGACATCGCTGGCACTCCCCCGTAGACTGAATCGCATCAACCAGCCGGGTTCGTTCAGTCCAGTGACGAGGAGTGACAGAATGCAGGCATTGCAGTTTGTGGAGAGTGTGCCGCGCTATGCCGCGACGAAAGCTGCCGGGATGCTCTCCAGCACCGCGTTCTGGAGCCGGGCAGCCTGTCTACAGCTGAACGACATCCGGCAACTGCCACTGCCCGATGCGGACTGGCTGCGAGTCGATACTCGCTACGGCGGGATCTGCGGTACCGATATCAGTACCGTGCTGCTCCAGAGCAGTCTGGCGCTGGAGCCATATACTTCGATGCCGTTCACGCTCGGCCATGAGAACGTCGGCCGCATTTCCCGGAATAACGACGATGGGCACGGATTCGAACCACAGCAACGGGTGGTGATCAATCCACTGCTGGCCTGCGAGCAGCGCGGCTTTGCTGCTGATCCGTGCTCGATGTGTTCCAGTGGCCGTCCCAACCTCTGTGCACGGTTTCGTGTGGGAACGCTCAGCCCGGGAATGCTCACCGGCTTCTGTCGCGATACCGGCGGCAGCTGGAGTCCGCAGTTCCTGGCACATCGATCACAGGTAATTCCGCTTCCGGATCATGTTTCGGATGAAGCGGCTGTGATTGCCGAACCGTTCGGTATTGCCTTGCACGCGGTGTTGCGACATCCACCGGCAGACGACGAGACGATTCTCATCATGGGTTCCGGGGTGATGGGACTGGTGACGCTGGCGGCGATCCGGGCGATCGGCTGCACATCCCGGATTCTGATGACGGCGCGCCACCCCTACCAGGTCGAGATGGCAAAGCAGCTCGGTGCAGATGAGGTAATCCGGCCCGAACGTGGCGTCGGATTCTATCGACAGATCGCTGACCGAGTCAATGCCGAAGTGATCAAGCCGGTGCTGGGCAAACACATCGTGCAAGGTGGGGTGGATCGTGTCTACGAGTGCGTCGGCTCCAACTCCACGCTGGACGATGCGCTCCGCCTGATTCGCCCTGGCGGAATGCTGGTGCTGGTGGGTATTCCGAAAATGCCGTCGGATGTCGACTGGACACCGATCTGGTTCCACGAAGTCGATGTTCAGGGCTCCTTCGGCTATGGGGTGCATGAGCTCGCAGGGCGATCGGTCGATACCATGCAGCTTGCCGTCGATCTGATGGCTGAAGGTCGGGTGGATCTCGCACCACTGGTCACGCATCGTTTTCGACTGGATGATTACGCCAACGCGTTCGCCACGGCGACCAGTCGGGGTCGGAACAACGTGATCCGGGCGGTTTTCGAGTTCGATCAACCATGATCGCCCGTTGTGAGGAGATGTCGATGGTCGAGTTTCAGACCGTTCAGATGCCGGTGCCGTCTGAACCGGCCCCGGATGGCTCCCGGATCTTTCCACTGGTCAGAACCGAGCAGACGAGTGTCGGGCTGATCGAACTGCGACCGGATCAGATCAC
>REEK01000013.1 GCA_007695115.1 Sphaerobacteraceae bacterium | reverse complement strand
TCAATCGCCACGGCTGCTGTTCAGCATCTACTCGAAGCCGAACACCCGCCGAAACATCTGGTGATCATGGTGCAGCGTGAAGTTGCCCAGCGAATGGTGGCTCAACCTCCCGAGATGTCGATCCTCTCCGCCGCGGTGCAGTTCTACTCGAAGCCAAAGATCCAGTTCCGGATCGGATCCGGGGCGTTCATTCCACGACCGAACGTCGAGTCTGCCGTCATTCGACTCGATCTACATCCCGAACTACCGTTGCCTGCCAGTCAACACCAGCGATTCTTTCGGCTGATGAAGAGCGGGTTCGCGCAAAAGCGAAAGCGGGTCGACAATTCGATAGCGGCATCGCTGAACCTGAATAAAGCCGATGTCCGAAGCGTGATCGAGCAGGCAGGAATCGACCCGGCCAGACGTGCCGAAACGCTCGACATTCAGGAGTGGGTAAGGCTGGTCGAGTCATCAGGTGAATTATTCGATGACTGACTGGACGATCCCCGCTTCGCTGACGCTCTTCGCCCCGGCGAAAGTCAATCTCGGTCTCGAGGTCTGCGGTCGAAGACCTGACGGTTTTCATGACGTAGTCACGCTCATGGAGTCGATCTCCATCTTCGACCGGATCGAAGTCCGGCCGGCCGAACGCCGACACGTTCAGTCCGATGAACAGATCCCTCCGGAGACCGATCTGATCCGCCAGGCGCTGGACGCTATCGAGAGTCATACCGGACTCGACCTGTGCCTCGAAGTCATGACCAACAAATTGATCCCCGTGTCAGCGGGACTCGGTGGTGGCAGCAGTGACGCAGGGACCCTGATCGGCGCGCTGGGCCAATTGCTCGGGCTGAAGAGGTCGGAGATGCTTCAGATAGCGGCTTCGGTCGGCTCGGATGTCCCCTTTTTCGTCGATGGCGGAATGGCACTGGCCACAGGCACCGGGACGACGATCGAGCCGATCCACTACTCCGATCGACGGTGGTTCCTTATTCTCCTGCCGGATCTGGACATCCCCGGCAAGACAGCCCGACTCTATGGGGAGCTCAATCCTGAAGACTTCTCTGACGGCACTTTGACGCGCCGGATTGCCGCGTCACGCACCGGAAGTCAGCACAGGCTCATCAACTCGTTCCAGCGACCTCTCATGGCCTACCGCCAGGTTTGCGATGCCCTCGAGGCGCTCAGTAACGCAGGCTGTATGAGCTGCATCCCGTCTGGTGCGGGGCCATCGGTATTCGCCACCTTCGACACGTACAACGATCTCACAATGACGCGATCTGCGCTGACTGTCCCACCCGGGACGCGTGTGTTCACCGCAACCTCTGTGCGTGCTGGGGTCAATCAGTCGCGAATCGATTCACTCCTCAGTCACACTCGCTGAGTCATCACAGCGCAAGCGAACGCCCCACCGTGCTAATCACGGCGGGGCGTTTCTGGACTCAGGTTATGTCCCGAACATGGTTACTGGCTGGATGCCGTTACCGGCTCGGCAGCATGTTCCGCTTCTGCAGCGGCGGCCCGACGCTTCTTCAGATGATCGAAGAACGACTCCGGCATGGCTGCCTCGAGCACGTCGTCGACCGTGTCGGCCAGAATGAACTCCAGTCCTTCCCGAAGCTCGTCCGGCACATCTTCCAGATCGGGCTCGTTCCGGTGCGGAATCACGACCTGCTTGATCCCGACGCGGGCCGCAGCCAGGACCTTCTCCTTGATGCCGCCAACCGGCAACACCTGGCCTCGCAGTGTGACCTCACCCGTCATCGAGACATCATCCCGAACAGGAATTCCGGTCAACAGTGAGACCAGTGCGGTCGTCATCGTGATACCTGCCGATGGACCATCTTTTGGCGTTGCCCCGGCGGGAACGTGAACGTGGATGTCCGTGTCCTTGAAGAAGTCATCCGCGATGCCAAGCTCATCCGCTCGCGAGCGGACAAAGCTCAACGCGGCCTGGGCTGATTCCTTCATGACATCGCCGAGCTGTCCGGTGACAGTCATACGGCCTTTACCGGGCATTCGGGACACCTCGATAAACATGATGTCGCCACCAACAGACGTCACACCCATGCCGATCGCTACTCCGGCAGTCGACGTCCGCTCGGACAGCTCCTCATGCTGGAAGCGTCGCTTGCCGAGGAACTCCCGAATGTATTCCGGATTAATCTCCGTGGGAACCTCGCGCTCTTCAGCGACACGCGTGGCGACCTTCCGGGCGACCGAGGCGATCTCGCGCTCCAGATTACGAACACCGGCTTCACGTGTGTAGTGGCGAATCACTTCCAGAATCGCCTCATCACTGACGTCGTAGTTCTCCGGGTTGAGTGCGTGCCGCTTGAACTGCTTGGGAACCAGGTACCGCTTGGCGATGTTCATCTTCTCGTCGTCGGTATACCCCGAGAGATAGAGAACCTCCATACGGTCCTGTAGCGGAGCAGGGATCGTATCCAGCATGTTCGCGGTAGCGATAAACATTACCTTGGACAGATCGAACGGCACATCGAGGTAGTGATCACGATAAGTGCTGTTCTGCTCCGGATCGAGCACTTCGAGAAGCGCCGAAGATGGATCCCCGCGCCAGTCCGAACCGACTTTGTCGATCTCGTCCAGCACGAACACCGGGTCGTTGGCACCGGCGCGTCGCATCGCCTGGATGATCCGGCCCGGCATCGCTCCGATATACGTCCGGCGATGACCGCGAATCTCCGCTTCGTCTCGAACGCCACCGAGCGACATCCGGGTGAACTCCCGGCCCAGCGCACGAGCGATCGACGTTGCCAGACTCGTTTTACCAACACCTGGCGGACCAACGAAACAGAGCAGCGGCTCACGGGCGTCTTCGTCCAGCGTGCCATGCTCCTTGGTCAGCTTCCGCACGGCCAGATACTCGAGAATGCGCTCCTTGACCTTCTCCAGGTCGTAGTGATCCTCGTCCAGGATCTCCCGCGCGTTGCCAACATCGATCTTTTCATGCTCCGTGCTGGTGTTCCACGGCAGCGACGTAAGCCAGTCCAGGTAAGTCCGGATAACGCCGTACTCTGCGGCGGCAGGCGGCAGTTTGGAGAGTCGATCGAGCTCGCGCCGCGCTTCACGCTCGGCTTCCTCCGGCAATTCGACATCGTCGATCTTCTGCCGCAACTCGTTGACTTCGGCTTCCTGCTCGTTCGTCTCGCCCAGCTCTCGCTGGATCGCCTTCAGCTGCTCACGCAGGTAGTACTCACGCTGAGTACGCCCAACTTCCTCCTGGACATCGCCCTGGATCTTCTTGCCGAGCTCCAGCAGGTCGAGTTCCTTGCTGATGAACGCGTTGAGACGCTGCATCTTGCCGCGAATCGATTCCAGCTCCAGCAGGTCCTGCTTCTCGTCTGGCTCCATCCGCAGGTTACTGGAGATCAGATAGACGAGATGCAGCGGATCGTCGATGTTGAACGCTGCGGTGGCCAGCTCATCTGGCAGGCTGGAGACCAGCGAGACCAGCCGCTGGAAGAGTTCCAGCGTGTTGCGCATCAGCGCCTTGACCTCGACCGAATCATCCACCTCTTCCGGGATCTCCTCGATCCGCGCGGTCAGGTACGGCTCTTCGGCAATCCACTCCACTACGCGCATCCGGCGGACACCCTGTATCGCCAGTCGGACGGTGCCATCTGGCACGCGCATCATCTGGTGGATATTCGCCACCACTCCGATCTCGTAGGTCTCACCCGGCGAGGCGCCTTCCTGCTCCTGATCGTGCTGTAGCACCAGACCGACGATCCGGTCTCCGGAGACCACATCATCGATCAATCGGAGCGATCGTGCCTGACCCGCCGCAAGCGGGACCAGAGTCATCGGAAAGACCACCGTGCCGCGCAACGGGAGAATCGGGATGATCTCCGGCGTCTCGGCATTGCTGGCCTCTTCGATATTCTCCGGGTCGGGTATCTCCGTTGTCGGCTCCTCGTTGTCGTTGAACTGTTCGACCATCAATCTTTACTCCTCTTGCTGCGCATCTGCGGGCACGTCGATGCCTCTTGGAACAATGCGGGTTGGTCTGGCGCGCGGCAGATGGACGTGCAGCATCCCGTTTTCGTAAGCCGCCTCGACGTCGTCGAGCGCCACTGCGAACGGAAGAAATACTTCTGCCTCGAAATCTCCGTAAGGGATACCAGTCTGATGGAAAACGCGGCGACGACTTCCCTCCGGAAATGGCCGAGTACCGGCTATCCGGAGTACGGACTCGTCGATCTCCACGTTGAGGTCATCTTCGGTCACCCCGGCGATCTCCACCGTGACGATCAATTCATCCTCGACCTCATACACTTCCACCGGTGGTCTCCAGCATCCCATATGACCGCCAGTTGCCGTCCTCGCTCCACTGAAGAGCGATCGAAACGCTGCTTCCATGTCTTGTTGAATCTTGCCGCGCTCCCGACGGCCTCGGCGTCGCACGATCAGAATCATGATTACTCGCCCTTCGAACAACGCTCAATCTGCGTCGCCTGGCTTCCTCGTTATCTCCGCAATCAAGTGACCACGCCCCTCGTCAGGGCGCTGACCTTCTGCACCGGATTCTCGCTTGTCGATGTGCTCCGGAGACAGCGCACGCTGGATCGCCAGAATCGGATACAGCTGAGCGATTCTCAGTGTATCAGCTGTGCAGCATTACTGCAACAACTTGTGTACGAGAGTTGACTCGACTCGTATCAATGTGGGATCGCATACAGCAACGCTACTGAGGACAGGCCCCAGAGAAGCAACGTTGCCAGCAAGGGACGATCCTCGAGAACCAGATGCTCCGGAGCGCCTCCGAGATTTCGCCGCAGTACCAGATAGAGGTACCGGAAGATCCCGTAGAGCACGAAGGGAATCGTCAGCATCATTCGGCCATCGTCTGGCAACGCCGGTGAATCGAAGGTGTAGAGCGAATAGGCGATGATCACGGCCGCAGCCACGATAAGGATGAACTGGTCGAGCAGTGCAACCGAGTAATCCGCCAGATTGCGCCGGTGATCACCCGCGTTCCCATCCAGCAGTACAAGTTCATGCCTTCGCTTGGCAAACCCGATGAACAGCGCCAGCAGGATGGTGCAGACATACAGCCACGGTGAGATCGGAATATCTACCACCACCGCGCCACCGATGGCCCGCAGGATGAAACCGCTCGCGATGACGAAGACATCCAGGATCACCAGATTCTTCAGCCAGCGGCTGTAGAGGAACATCAGCAGAATGTAGATGACCA
>REEK01000142.1 GCA_007695115.1 Sphaerobacteraceae bacterium | reverse complement strand
ACGAACGATATGCGGACGTCGTCACAGATCTCCGGCTGGTCAGAGAGCGGTTGGAAGGATCTCTCTGACGTAGTGGCATCTGCGGTGTCTATCATCTCGGCTTCGCTACACTGCTGACGCGACCTGCCCCGCTAGCCAGAGGTCAGCCGATACGGTAGAATTCCTGTTGCGCCAGACGATAATGGCGCCGTAGCCAAGCGGCAAGGCAGGAGTTTGCAAAACTCTGATCGGCGGTTCGAATCCGCCCGGCGCCTCACTCATCAGTCCACATTGAGTCCCCACTGAATTGCACGCAGGAACTGGCCCCGTTTATTGGGGTCTTTTCTGATTAAGGTGTTTTCTCGTGGGGGATGTTCGGTGCCGAGCTTAAATAGAAACACCCCGCATAAGCGGGGTGCCAGTCATCTCGTTGGGCGTCGGATCTGTTCAGCGATTCACATATTTTCGATGCGTGCGAGAACTAACCGTGCCTGACGATGGACTTAAGTCCTATCCAGCCGGGCGCACGTTTACGGCGCGCTGGCGGGATGGGTTGCGAGGATCCGGTTCTTCATCGAAGGTCACTTCTTGACCATCGCGAAGGTCTTCGAACTGAACATCAACCACTGCCGAACGGTGGAAGAACAGATCGTTCCCGCTACCGTTGGATGGGGAGATAAAGCCGAAGCCTTTGTCGTCACGGATCGTCACAATGGTACCTGTTGCCATCGAAGTCTTCTTCCTTCCAGAACTCTGTCGCTATGACAAAGCAATACACGCTACTGTGTGCAGCGATTACGGAATTATAGCACAGAACTTCCGGTAAGGTAAACATTGCCAGAACTCCCGTGATAATCCCCTGGTTGCCTTCTTCGCGCGGGCCAATGATCCAGTGCCGATGGGTCGACCTCTGGTCACTGATTCCGGACTTCTCCGTGCCTGCCGAACTGATCCAGTACCGCGATGCTGGTGAGGATTCCGTTCCGGAACCAGGTCAGATCCAGGTTCTCGTTTGGAGCGTGGTTGCTTTGATCTGGCTGGGCGTAGGCAATGTAGAAACCGGGCATCCCGAGTTGATCGAACAGGTAGTACGGCGAGTAGGATGCAAAACGATTCATCACCACGGGTTCCGTATCCCAGACGCGGCGCATTGCGTCGGTCAGCGGTCCAACCATCGGATGATCTGGCGGTGTTCGGGATGGCTTCATCGTGAACATGATTTCGATGTCGCTGCTGCCGATACCCCACGATTCCAGATGAATTTTCAGGAGCTCTGTGATTCGTTGCGGGTCCTGATCCGGTACGAGCAGCGCCTCGAGTTTGACTTCCACATGACCGGGAACCACTGTCTGGTTGCCGGTCAAATCTCCAGCGGCAAATCCGGCGATGTTCAATACTGGCTCCATCAGCAATCGTCGGTAGTATTCGTCGCTCGAAATATCGGGAAAGGGATCCGGTGCCAGTTGTTCCCGCAGATTTTCGATGGGGGACGGGATTGCTCCAAGCAAGGAGAGGTCGGCCCGATCTGGTTCACGGACGTCGTCGTAGAAGCCGTCTACGGTTACCCGTCCGGTCTCGGGGTCTCTCATTGAGTTCAGTATTTGCAGCATTCTCCAGGCTGCATTGGGCAAAACCGGGGCGTACTGTGAGTGTGTCGAACGATTGATCGTTCGTAGACGGATCTTCAGATAGACAATACCGCGACCTCCGAGCACCATCGTCGGGCGCCATGATTCATGGGCCGGACCGTCCGAGGTGAACGCATAGTCGGCAGCCAGTGCCCCTGTCGATTGCTCGACAAACCGGGCGAAGTCCCCGGATCCGATCTCCTCGCCGCCGTCATAGAGGAATCTGATGTTGACAGGAAGCGGGATTCCGAGCTGCTGATAGGCCTCGATGGCGAGCAAGTGGGCAATGAACTGACCCTTGTTGTCGCCACTGCCCCGGCCGTAGAGCCGGTTCTCTTTGATGACTGGCTCAAATGGCGGGGTCTCCCAGTCGGTTTCCGGCCCGGCGGCCTGCACGTCCATATGACTGTAGATCAGCACCGTCGGCTTTCCGGGATCGTTGCCGAGACTGCCAGTGACCAGCGGGTTGACCTCTGGGGTAACCACACGGGCGTCATGAACGCCGATTCGTTGCAGCCATGATCGAATGAACTGGGCGCACTCGTCGAGTGCCGGATTCGGCGTTATGGGATCAGCGACGGTCGGGATGCGAACCAGCTCGGAGAGTCGCTCGATCGCGGTATCGTGGTTTCCGTCGACATACTGGATGAATTTGCGCCAGGTCTGTTCGTCGATCATGGTTCCGGGGCCTGCCTTCTGCGAGTTGATCGCTGGAGAGATCGAATCGTGTTCTGATTCGACGACGCGACAGTCATCAGTATTCCAAGTGTGTCTGAGAGTATCGACCAGGTCGACTTAGCTGTCGAGAACGAGCAAGTCAAGGGTAGAGAAAGGAAGCGGCGAAGATGTCCAGTGATTCAACGACATGGAGCGACTACGCGTTTGAAGGAAAGCTGATCAATGTCCGGATCGATACCGTCCGGGTTGCCGACGGGTCGCTCAGGCAACGCGAGATCGTCGAGCATCCCGGGGCGGTTGCCGTGGTTCCAGTGCTGCCAGACGGACGCATCGTTCTGGTACGGCAGTACCGACCAGCGGTCGGTCGACAGATGCTGGAGCTACCTGCAGGAACCGTGGAGCCTGACGAGGCGGTCGATTCGACTGCCAGCCGGGAGCTCGCCGAAGAGACCGGATACCGGGCCGGCGCGATTTCGGAGCTGGTTCGCTTTTTCGTCAGTCCGGGCTGGTGCAACGAAGAACTGGTGATCTACGTTGCCACCGATATCGAGCCGGGCGAGCCAGACACCGAGGATGACGAAGAGATCGACGTGGAGATTGTCGATCCGGGCGATGTCCGGGGCCTGATAAAAGCCGGGGAAATTGCCGACGCGAAGACGATGGTCGGAATTTCGCTCTATCTTGGCCTTTCCATGCACCGCTCAACAGGTGGCGGCGAACAGGACGACAGCCGATCGGCACTCAAACATTAGACATGCGTACGTACGTTGTGTATCATATCGGCGGGACCTTGACTACGACATTCCAAAAGTGGTGTATTCGAACCGCTGCACCCAAACGTACTGGTACTTATATACCGCTCGGAGGTACCAGTATTACTTATCCGGATCTGCCTGGACCGGTGTTATAGTCGAATTACAAGGTAGTACTCTGGCATTACCTTTCCGGGCACCATAGAGGACGATTGTCTGCACTTCGGTGTCTTAGTATTGGGGGGTTCAGGTGGACCAACGTAAACCCGTCCTGACCGATCGTCGATTATTGATCGTGGACGATCACCCCTTGTTCCGGCAAGGTATTCGACGTTTGATCGAAGAGAACAGCGACTTTACCGTCGTTGCCGAAGCAAGTAACGGCCACGAAGCCATTCGCCAGGCCGATATCTACAAGCCCGACATCACAATGATCGATGTTCAACTTCCGGGCGTGACCGGACTGAACATTGCACGAATTCTGAAGAAGCAGCATCCGTCGATGCGGATCGTGATTCTCTCGATGCATATTGATGATGACCGGCTTTTCGAGGCCGTTCGAGTTGGCGCATCAGCGTTCCTGACCAAGGATATGGAAGGTCCGGACCTTGTTCGTTCCCTTGAGCAAGTAGCGATGGGCGAACAGATCATCAATGTTGCTGTTCTCTCGCGACCAGACCTGGCCCGGCGGGTTTTGACCGAGTTCCGGCATCTGACCGGCGAAGGTGGGCCATCCGAGCGCCCGCTCAGCAACCGGCAACGTTTGCCGCTCTCCGTTCGCGAGATCGAAGTGCTCGATTGTGTGGCGCAGGGGCTCTCTAACAAGGAGATTGCCGACGCCCTCTACATTACCGAACAGACTGTCAAGAATCACATGACAGCGGTGTTGCGGAAACTGTCCGTCGATGACCGAGTCCAGGCAGTTCTCTGTGCCGTCAAGAACGGCTGGATAGAGATAACGCCACCGGTTTCGGAGCAGCCCGCAAGCCATTCAGCAAACTCGTAATACCGCACTAATCACGAATACCGATAATAGAGACCGGCGAGCGCAATAGTAGCTCGCCGGTTTCGCATTTCAATCAGGGATGGCAGTCCGTATGTCAACCAGCTAGACAGGTTGGCCTGGCTCAGGGCATGATCTCACGAGCGGCGATGTCGGTCCGATACTGGACGTCAGCGAACTTCACGGTCGACACCGCGTCATAGACGGTCTGGCGGGCTTCCTCGAATGACGGGGCTGTTGTCGTAAGCGACAGGACTCGGCCTCCCGCCGTGACGATCGTTCCATCGGAGTCCTGACCGGTCCCCGCGTGAAACGCGATGACTCCCTCGGGAAGTTCGCTGAGCCCATGAATCGTCATGCCTTTTCGGTAGCTGTCCGGGTACCCGCCCGATGCCAGTACAACGGTCAAGGCAACGCCATCGACCCATGATGGAGCAGCGACGTTCGAGAGATCCCCGTTTGCAGCCCCGGCGAGGAGTTCCAGTAGATCGCTGTCGAGCAGTGGGAGGATCACCTGCGTTTCCGGATCGCCCGAGCGGCAGTTGAACTCCATAACTCGTGGGCCGTCCGGAGTCAGAATCAGCCCGGCGTAGAGAATTCCCCGATACTCGATCCCGCGATTTCGCAGCTCGTCCACGGTTGGCTGGAGAATTGTCCGGGTGATCTCGATCATCAGTTCAGGATCGACTGACGGAACCGGGCAATATGACCCCATTCCACCGGTATTCGGGCCGTAATCACCGTCGAAGGCACGCTTGTAATCGCACGACGGCAGGAACGGAAGGATCGTTTTGCCATCGGTGATACCGATGATCGAAACCTCCAGGCCGACCAGGAATTCTTCGAGCAGCACTTCGTCTGCCGCATCTCCGAGGCTGCGTTCAACCATCATGGCTCGGAGCGTATCGACAGCTTCCTGATGCGATTGGGCGATCACGACGCCTTTACCTGCGGCCAGACCGTTAGCCTTGATCACGACTGGCAATGGCATATCCAGGACTGCCTCGGCAGCTGACTCGAAATCGCTGTACCGCTCTGCGCGTGCGGTAGGAACACCGGCGGCATTCATGATCTCTTTTGCCCAGGTTTTGCTGCTCTCGATACGTGCCGCTGCGGCCGTAGGTCCGGCGATCGAAAGCCCGTGCTCCTGAAAGCGATCGACGATGCCTGCGTCAAGCGGTGCTTCCGGCCCAACCACCGTGAGATCGATCTGGTTCGTTGTCGCTACATGGACCAGTCGTCCGATATCCTCAACCGGAACGTCGACATTGGTTCCGAGCTGAGCGGTGCCGGGGTTGCCCGGAGCGATGAACAGATCGGTTACCTGTTCAGACTGAGCCAGTTTCCAGGCGAGAGCGTGCTCGCGTGCTCCACTGCCAATGACGAGTACCCGCATGGAACCTCCCCTTACTCCCACTCGATCGTTGCCGGTGGCTTGCTGGTGATGTCATAGACGACCCGGTTGATGCCGTCGATCTCGTTGACGATCCGGTTGCTCATGCGTGACAGGAGCTCGTCTGGCAATCGGGCCCAGTCGGCCGTCATAGCATCTTCCGAGGTGATCGCCCGGATGGCGATGACTTTGGCATACGTCCGGCCGTCGCCCATCACGCCAGTGGTATAGATCGGCAGCAGAACGGCGAAGAATTGCCAGATCGATTCCCCCAGCCCGGCGCCTTCGATCTCCTGGCGGACGATTGCATCAGCACGACGGAGAAGTGCCAGATCCTCATCGTTGACAGCCCCGAGAATCCGGACAGCCAGCCCCGGGCCTGGGAACGGCTGACGCTGGACAATCTCGTTTGGAACTCCGAGGCGGGCTCCGATCTCTCGCACCTCATCCTTGAAGAGGAATCGAAGCGGTTCGAGCAAATCAAAGGCCAGATCGTCTGGCAAACCACCAACGTTGTGATGGGTCTTGATCTTCTGTGCGGAATTCGAGCTACTGGTGGCGCTTTCGATCACGTCCGGATAGAGCGTTCCCTGCGCCAGAAACTTGAAGGGCCCATGTTCACGGGCGGCGTGTTCGAACACCCGGATGAATTCCGCCCCGATGTTCTTCCGCTTCTCTTCTGGCTCGACGATGCCGGAGAGTCGTTCGAGAAAGCGTTCGGTGGCGTCGACATAGACGAGGTTCATTCCGAAGGACCTGGTGAAGGTGCTGCGAACCAGATCGGCTTCACCCTCACGGAGCATTCCGGTGTTGACGAAGACTGGCGTGAGCTGGTCACCGATGGCCTGGTGGATCAGTGCCGCAGCGACGGAGGAATCGACACCGCCGGAGAGTGCCAGCAACACCCGATCTTCCCCCACCTGTTCCCGGATCTGCTGGATGGTGGATTCGATGAAAGAGTCCGGTGTCCAGTTCCCGCTGCAGTTGCAGACTTCATAAAGGAACGAGCGGAGAATGGCCGAGCCGAGCGGGGTGTGCGACACCTCGGGATGAAACTGGATGCCCACGATCGCGTCGCGTCGCATCGCGGCAAATGGAGCGTTGTCCGTAGCCGCAAGCACCTCGAATCCGGGCGGCAACGCTTCGATCCGGTCTCCGTGGCTCATCCAGACGTCGATCTGCTCCGGAAGGCCGCTGAAGATCGATTCCTGCTTCACGACCTTGATTGCGGACGGGCCGTACTCTCGCTCTTCGGCGGCGCCGACATTTCCGCCAAGGTGGTGGGTCAGCAACTGCATTCCGTAGCAGATGCCGAGAACCGGCAGCCCGGAGTCGAGTACCCAGTCAGGCAACGTCGGAGCGCCCGGTTCGTAAACGCTGCTCGGGCCTCCGGAGAGGATAATCCCTTTCGGGTCGATCGCCTCGACGCGTTCCCTGTCGACATCGTGCGGCAGTAACTCACTGTAGACATTGGCCTCACGCACGCGGCGAGCAATCAACTGTGAATACTGCGACCCATAATCGAGGATGACGACGCTATCGCGGTCCGCTGTCGACGCAAATGCCGGAACATCATCCTGTGTCGCTGGTTTGTTCCCGTCGCTGTTCAAATCTCTTCCTCAATTCCGGCTGAAATCGGCTGAACCGCGTTCGTTCCGCTGATTCTACCCAATCAATCGTCCGTATACGGCAGGTTACGGGCTATGGTCGCCAGAGGAAAGGCCGTTGTAAGATCAGTCGGATTGCGTTTGGATGAAGGGGGAACTGTGGATCGGACCAACGGAGGAAGTCGGAGCGCACGCGTTGTGGTGCTACTCTCCGGAACTGGCCGAACCCTGAAGAACCTGCTGGATGTCATACATGAAGAAAATCTGCCGCTGGAGATCGTCAAGGTCATCAGTACCCGCCGGACCGTGGCCGGCAACGATGTCGCCAGGAATGCCGGAATCCCGCTCTCCATTGCCAGGCGCCGTGATATGCAGACAGATGAATCGTTCAGCAATCTGATCTTCCAGATCGTCGAATACGTCGAAGCCGATCTGGTGGTCTGCGCCGGTTTTCTCAGCAAACTCGAAGTCCCGGACCACTACATGGGCCGCGTGCTCAATATTCACCCATCGCTCCTTCCGCTCTTTGGTGGCAAGGGTTTCTATGGGGATGCGGTTCACAGCGCAGTGCTGGAATCTGGAATGCGTGTTAGCGGATGTACTGTTCATTTTGTGGACAACGCTTACGACGCCGGGCCGATTATTGCCCAGTGCTGTGTTCCCGTTCTCCCCGATGACAGCGTACAATCACTGGCCGGGCGGGTATTCGAGCAGGAGTGTTCCCTCTACCCAGAGATCATTACGGATGTGGCACGGGGCAATATCCGGATGACAAGCACCGGAGTGCAGTTCTCTCTGGATTCGGCCAGACATAATGCCGGAACGTGAAACACTCCGCATCTCTCGGGCGGGCTGGTGTGAGCGAAGAAGTACAAGAATCGAAGCACATGAAAGAGTCGGGTAAGAAGCGACTGAGAGTCGGGGTGATCGGAACCGGGTATGGCGCTGCGGTCCATATCCCCGGTCTCAAGCATCTCCCGGAAGTCGAAGTCGCGGCAGTCTGCGCCAGCCACAAGGACCACGCGCTGCGTGCGGCCCATCAGCACGGCATTGCCGATCATTTTGATGATGTTCGAGAGATGTTGCAACGCATGGAGCTCGACGCGGTGACGATTGCCGTTCCTCCCGCGAACCAGCACCCGATCTCCGTCGCCTGCGTGGAACATGGCGTCCATATGCTCTGCGAGAAGCCGATGGCCTCCAGTGCGGCCGAAGCTCGCGACATGCACCGTCTCGTTGAAGAAGCGAACCTCTACCATTCGGTCAATTATCAGTCCCGGTATCTTCCAGCACACCTCCGTTTCAAGCAACTGATCGATCAGGGGTTCATCGGTGACCTCGAATCGGTCACGGTGACCGGCTACCGGATGCCGTGGGAGACCCGCCGCTCTCTGGAGCGTGACTGGGTTGATGATGGTGAGCGCTCTTCGGGATTGCTCAACGCGGTTGGCTCTGAGTATGTCGATTTGCTGCGCTGGTGTTTCGGCGACTACGACGCCGTCTGTGGCGCAACGACCTCTCCGCCCGCGATGCGGTCCGAGTCAAAGAGCCGGGAGAGCAGTTTCTCGATTCTGGTGCGGTTTGCCTCTGGTGCCTCGGGTACCGTGCATGTCGTTGGCACGTCGACGGTGACGATCGGTGACGAGATCGTAGCCAGCGGGCAGGATGGTCTGCTGGTGCTTCAGTCCGATGGTCAGCTCTTCGGCACGCGCCGGGATCAGCACCGTGTCGAGCCGATCGAGGTCGATCACTTCAGTGAACGCGAACTGGCCGCTGTCCAACACCCCCGGATGTTGCCGTTTATCATTCTGGCCAACGACTGGGTTCGGCGTATACTGGGCGCAGATGACTCCAGTCGATTGCCAAGTTTTCACGACGGGATGAAGGTGCAGGAAGTGCTGCACGGCGTTCAGCGTAGTGAACGATTGAGCCGCTGGATAGACCTCAGCGACAAGAAGTGGCCGGTGCATGGGTAGATTGCCCGAGTAAGGGCATGCCTGCCTTGTAAGGGGGAGTGAATGAACTATCGAGTTGATCTGGACACACCATGCCTGGTGGTTCATACGTCCAGAGTGCAACAGAATATCGATGAGATGGCAGCCTACGCACGTGAGCACGGCATCGCTATGCGGCCGCATCAGAAGACACACAAGTGTGCTGAGATTGGCAAGATGCAGATGGACGCTGGAGCTATCGGAATCACCTGCGCCAAGCTCGGGGAAGCCGAAGCGCTGGTGGATGCCGGGGTAGCCAACGATGTCTTTCTGGCCTACCAGATCGTGGGCCCGAAGAAGATCGCGCGACTGCTGAAGCTCATGGATCGAGCCACGGTGAGCGTTGCGGTAGATGGCGTCGAAGTGGCGCAGTCACTCTCTGAGGCATGTCACGCAGCCGGAAAGACGCTCGATGTCATTATCGAGATGAATACCGGTCTGAATCGCGCCGGAATTCTGCCCGGTGAGGAAACCGAACGTCTGGCTGAAGAGGTCGCGGCGATGCCCGGATTGCGGCTCAAGGGCATCATGACCCACGAGGGCCATGTTGCCAAAGCGATGGATCAGGCCGAGCTGGATGGCTACGGCGTAGATGCCGGGCAGGCGATGATCGACACGGCAAATCGGTTGCGCCAGAAAGGCATTCCTATCGAGGTGGTCAGCGTTGGTTCGACCCCAGGTTCATTCAGCACCACACAGGTCGATGGGATCACTGAGATGCGACCGGGTACCTACGCCTTCTACGATAATGCGATTTTCCGGTTTGGCCGGATTGGCCCGGAGCGATGTGCTCTGCGCATTCTGGCTACAATCGTCTCCCGCCCGTCGCCAGATCGTGCGGTGATCGATGCCGGGTCGAAAACACTGGCGATGGACCCTCCTCCGCCAGGGCGAAAAGGACATGGCTACATCGTTGAGGCGCCAGATGCCGTGATTGCCCGGGTAAGCGAGGAACACGGGGTGATCGAGTTCCCGGAAGGGAACAGCACCCTGGCCGTTGGCGATGTTATCGAAATCATTCCGAATCACGTCTGTCCGACGGTGAACCTGCAGGACGAGCTCTTTGCGGTTGCTGATGACGGATCGATCGAGACGTGGAAGATCATCGCTCGCGGGACGGTTCGCTAGGGTCGCGCCCCCAGATATTTTGCGATGGAACGAGAACGGGAGGCCTCAGATGGCCTCCCGTTTCTGGTGCTTCAGTGTTTCAGCCGACTGATCAGAATTCAGGATCGCCAACCGGTTCGACGTCTCCCCGCTGGAGAGTCTGGTAGCAATCGGCGCAGACGTCTACGTTGCCGCCGCCCATGTGCCCGATGACTTCACCGGTTACCAGATACAGCGAACTCTTGGGCTTCGACAAGCCACACAGGGCGCACGGCTTGGTGCCGTCGTCGCCGAGAAGTTCGCGATTCACGATGTCGTGCTCTTCGCTCATGGCGCTTCTCCTCGAGCTATCGGGCGAATGGTCGTCGCGTTCCGTAGCTTGCTTCAAGATGTCGCACCGGCTGTGCCGTGAATGGGTGAAATCGTCGTCTGAGACTATCTGGACGCCTCGGCGTGGGCGTTCATGGTTGAGACTAGCACCTCGTCCATGAACTGGCAGATATCGGTGAATCCCCGAATCGCCTGGCTTGCCGGCATCTTCTCTTCTTCAAAAAATGTTGTGACTGATTGAAACACCGGGTACCGGAAGAACAGGAAGGCTTCCACCGTGTCCGTGGCGGATAGCCCGGCATCGGCGCTGATCGATCCATAGCGGCGGCCGATCCGGCGTCCTTCCTCGAATATCTCACCCAGTTCGTCGGGGTCCGGGTCGCTGATCGATCGGACCGCGAAGTCGATCAATCTTCGGCCGAGGGTGCGTAGCTCGTGGAGTTGATCGTCCGAATAGGCACGATACCAGCGACGATCACGAGCCTTCCGCAGATAGTCGGGCTCATAGGCAGAGATGGACATCCGGGTAAGCGTGCGCCGACTCACACCTCGATCGGGTTTGCGACCGGTGAGAACTGCCTGCAGATCAGCTTCGCGATAGCGACGATGCCCGCCGGGAGTGCGGAATACGGGAACTCGCCCGGAATCACTCCACCGGCGCAGTGTTGATTGATCGACTCCCAGATACTTGCAGGCTGCTTCGATCCCGAGCCAGTGTTCGTCAGCCTGATTCTGTGGAGGGAGATTGCTGTCTGAGGACCCCGGCATCACGCTTGCCTCCTGCTTCGGAAGTTCATTGGGTAACGTTTCGAGTTGAGTTGGCCGGTCTGTCTGGACCTTCACTCGAATCAAGGAAGAATCCGTGCCCAGATCAAGTTAGATCAGAGCCTAACACAGCGACTTTCACAGTCCACGTTTCTGCCATCGCGATGGTTGCCTGTTTGACGCTGATGAGTGCCCAACCAGTGCAATAAATGCTGGTTGTTTCAAGCGAGTCTGGCAGTGCTGGTATATACTTGGGGAGCCGCGATTAATCGTGGGCGGGTATCATGCCCTGTATACGCTCTGTAGACGACGACACCAGAGAGAGGTGCGAATGGCAAAAGCCGACATGATCGAAACCGAAGGCCACGTAGTTGATGCGCTCCCGAACGCGACGTTCAAGGTCGAGCTGGAGAACGGCCACCTTGTTCTGGCGCACGCATCCGGCAAGATGCGCAAACACTTTATCCGGATCCTTCCGGGAGACAAAGTGCGCGTTGAACTGACCCCCTATGACCTGAGTCGCGGCCGCATCACGTATCGTTTCCGCTAATCGCACTTGCGATCAGTGCCAGACTGTCGAGCGAATACCTGACTGCGGCTGCGGCCGGTACGGGTAGTCAGCGAGACGCTCGATATCGATATCAGTACCGAGACCCGGTTCGGACGGCACCACGAAGTGGCCGTTGACGATCTGCACCGGATTGGTGGAGATTGCGTCTCGAATTGATCGTTCCTGCTCCATCTGTTCAAGCACAAGGAAATTCGGAATCGCCGCGCACAGGTGCATCGTTGCCAGTGTGGCTATTGGCCCACCCGGATTATGCGGGGCAACCGGAACGTAATGCAGGTCGGCCAGCATTGCGATCTTCCGGACTTCAGTGATCCCGCCAGCGTGCATGATGTCTGGCTGGACGATCCGGCAGCCGCCCGTCTGTAACAACCGCTCGAACTCCCACCGGTTCAGCAAACGTTCCCCGGTTGCGATCGGGATCGACATCTCGGCTTGCAGCCGCCCCATCTCCTCGATGTTTTCGAACGGAATCGGCTCTTCGAACCAGGCTGGTCGATATGGCTCGAACAATCGAGCTGCCAGCCGGGCGGTCCGGGGTGAGAGTCGCTCGGCGCATTCGATATAGATCTCCATATCGTCACCTGCCGCCTCGCGCAGCATCGCCATACGATCGGCTGCATGCTGGAGTGCCAGTTGCTCGTTGCGCCGCATCCACTCGGCATCGAAGGCGACGAACTTGAACCCGGCATAGCCCCGCCGCTTGAACTCGGACACCCGCTCGAACATCTCACTGTCGTTCTGGATGCCGTCAAAGGCATGGCTGGCATAGACACGCAGCGAGTTGCGAACCTGGCCGCCGAGTAGCCGTGAGACCGGCACGCCGAGCCGCTTCCCTTCAATGTCCCAGAGCGCGATATCCAGCGCCGCCATGGCAGACATGAGTGTGGGACCACCGCGCCAGCGCCATGCGTGATACATCTGTTGCCAGAATTGCTCTGGCCCAGCCGGATCTTGGCCGATCAGAACCCTGCCGAGCTCGTGAATAGCGGTCTCGACCGACTCGATCGGTCCGTGCAGGGAACCCTCGCCCCAGCCGTGCAGACCATCGTCGGTCTCGATACGAACGAGCAACCAGTTACACCAGTTGGCCCAGATCTTGTAGGTGTCGATTTTGGTGATTTTCATCGTTATGATCCCGAATTCATTCAATCGAGTCCGGAGCGTCAGGTAAGCGGACCTGTCAACGCATCACGAAACGCGTCCGGTACCGATTCAGCGACGATGTGGCTGGCTCCGTTCCAGCGGGCGAATGCGTGCAGGGTACCACGAATGTCGTCGGATAGTCGCTGGCTGTACCGGACTCCTGGTTCGAGGTGAAGAGACCGTACGAAGAAGGTTCCGGACTTTCGATCGACTTTCGGATCGACACGCCCCACGAGCCGGCCACGGCGGAGAATCGGCAGAGTGAAATAGCCGTAGATGCGCTTCGCTGCCGGGGTGTAGCACTCGATCCGGTAGTCGAAATCGAAGAGCTCCATTGTCCGCTGGCGATCCCAGATCAGATTGTCGAACGGGGAGAGGAGCGTGGTGCGCTTTGCGACATATCCCTTTAGCACATCATCGAGCAGGGTGGCATGAGCCGAGCTGATGAACGCCGGACCCAGGCCCTCTATGGTGACCGGAATGGCGCGACCGGTTCGGGCGAGTTCATCAAGGAGTTCGGCCGGCCCTGGTGGCGTGTTGGTGCGGATTCCCCAGCTTGTGCGGAAGTAGTCATTCAGCCATTCGGGACGGGAGATACCCATTGCCCAGAGTGCCCGCTCGGCGAGCGTCAATCGCTCCGCCCAGATGTCCGGCTGCTCCATATTGGTGATTTCGGGTAACACGCGATGGATCAGATCGTATTCACGCCGGAAATTGATGCGGCGATTGATTCCCGCCTCGCCGATATGCCAGAGGTAGTCGAGCGCCCGGTTGGTCGGTTTACCGCCGTGCCACGCCCACGGTTCCACGGGCGTGTCAGGATCGGGGCGCTCGAAGTGGAGCGTGGTGAGGGGGCCATCAGCGCGCAGTGTCTCTCGAACCGCGTCGATGACGCCCTGGTTCTCCGCGGCCCAGGCGTCTCGTTCCGGACCAAACTTGCGTTGACGTTCTGCCATTCTCGAGAGGAAGCAGGGAAGCAGATCTCTGGAGATGAACGAGGCGGCGTGCCCCCAGTACTCGAACATCTGGCGATCTGGATAGACGACCTCGTCGATCCACGCCGGGTCGTATTCACCGAGTCGGCTCCAGGGGATGAGGTAATGACTGCGGGCTACTACGCTGATCGTGTCGATCTGAATGACCGCCAGCCGATGTGCCAGTTCCCGGACGTCTTCGCGAGTAGCTTTCTGTCGAGCCGGTCGATCGAGCATCTGCGCCGCAATCGAGATCTGTGCTGCCTGATGACGACTGATCTTCTGCACGTTCGCCCCTCTCATACCTGGAATTGCTGGAAATCGATTCTAGCAGAACATGTGTTCGGTGGCACTTGCTTTCGGCTGCGGTCTCTCTGCTACACTGGTGCATCCTGCAGTTCACACGGAGCAGAACGTATAGTAGTGTGTGTCGGGGACGTCAAGCATCAGCGCGTGGACCGCGGGGGTGGGCGGAACGGGTGAGCGAACACGACAGAATAGCAACCGAACAGGATCGACCGTTCGGCGTCACCGTCATCGCAACCGCGATGGTGGCGAACGCGATCATTGCTGCTGCGCGTTCCTATTTCGGGGACGCGATGCTCACCTGGGATGACGTGCTGCAAACCGGTTTCTACTTCGAGCTTGCCGGCCCCTTCGTGGGAGCAGTTGGCCTGATCATGAGCGTTGGCTTGTGGCGGTTGCAGCACTGGGCATGGGTCGCCACGATGTCATGGGCCGGGATCAATATGGGCCAGGCTCTGTGGGCCTACTGGATAGGTGAGCCGCAATACTCGGCGATGGCGCTCAGTGTGGTGATCGTGCTGTATCTGAATCAGCGCGACGTGCAGCTGGCGTTTATCGAGAGCACACGAGGGATCATGCGTGATGGATGATCTTCAACTGCTCAAGACATACGAACCAATCGTCCGATTCACGTACGGCGAGCTCTTCTTCCCGATGAGTATCGAACCATACGTGAAGCAGTGCAGCCTCTGGGTTCGGCCCCCGCGTGGCGAGTCGAAGCAGGTGGTCCGTCCCGGAAAACTGGAACTGGAGACGCTGGTCGAGCATGGCACCGCCGATCCCGATCACACGCTCTACCTGCGTTTCGTTCAACACCCCCTGGATAGTTTTGACTATCAGCGCTGGGCCCGCCGGCCTGGACGTCCCAATTTTCAGGCTCCCGGTCGACTGGCGCGGGTTGGTTTGCCAGCCCGGTTGACGGACTCGCTCTTTTTCCTGAGTCTTCTGCTCCGCGGCTCGGTTCCTGGTGGAACGGCTGCTGCCGCATCGATGAATTACGAGTCGATCCGCAGACAGGATCCGAACTATTACTACTACGGGCGCGTGGTTCACCGGGCCGGTTACATCGTTCTGCAGTATCTCTACTTCTACGCGATGAACGACTGGCGGTCGACGTTCTATGGCGCCAACGATCACGAGGCTGACTGGGAACAGGTGCTGGTTTACCTGGAAGAGCGCGGCGACGAACCGCCCGAACCCGTCTGGCTCGCCTACGCATCCCACAATCACAAGGGTGATGATCTGCGTCGGCGCTGGGACGATCCAGAGATCGAGCGAGAGGGTACTCACCCGATTGTCTATGCGGGAGCAGGGTCTCACGCGAGTTATTTCGAGCGCGGTGAGTATCTGACCCCCGTCGAACTGGCATTCATGACACCGGTGCTGCGAGCTGTCCACACGCTGGAGGGGATCTGGCGCGACCGCCTCGGACAGGGTGATCCCGAAAAGCTCGTCGGTCGAATCGAGAGTTTCTTCGGAGTCCCGTTTATCGACTACGCACGTGGTGATGGGTTAGCGATCGGCGCCGGACAGGATGTCGAGTGGACACCGGTCGTCATCGACGACTCTGTTGAATGGGTCGACAACTACCGTGGTCTGTGGGGGCTCGACGCCCGGGATCCGTTTGCCGGCGAAAGTGCTCCCGGCGGTCCAAAGTACAACCGGGACGGGACTATTCGACAGTCGTGGTACGACCCGCTCGGATGGGCCGGGCTCAACAAGGTCGCCACGCCGTACCAGTCTGCCCAGGTGATGGAACGTCACATAGACGAGCTTCGTGGCGATCTGAACCTGGTTCAGCTGCAGATCGATCAACTGCGCAGTACATTGCCCCGGATGGAGCTGGAATCCAAAGCACTGAAACAGGGACACCAGTGGAGCCAGATGGATGAACGCCGGACCGAAGAGCTACGGGCCGAGGCCGACCGTCTCAACGAGCTTCAACGGCGGCGGGTTGATCTGACCGAGAAACTCCAGGCCTGTCGCGAGTTCCTCGAGCGTCTTCGACAGGGTGACATGGGCGATCCTCAAAGCCATATTGCCCACAAATTTACGCCGCAGAGCGAGCAGGAGCTGCGCCAGAGCCGCCTTGCCGAGGCGTGGGCTGCGGGCAGTGTCGGACTCCTGATGCTCGGCATCGTTGCGATGGTCGGGCTGGGCGTCGCTGGATGGACGGTCACTCTTGCGTTCATCGCCGGTATGGTGATCGTGATCGAATCGATCCTGCGTCAGAAGGTCGTCAAACTCCTGGTGAATGTTTCCATTATCCTCGCCCTGATCACCGGCCTTATTCTGCTCTACGAATTCTTCTGGTGGACCGTCGTCGTAGTGACGGTGGCGGTGGCGATGCTGATCATCACCGACAACATACGTGAACTCTGGCATCGATAGGTGAGGGAAATGAGATGACAGCTGAGCGCAAACGAGCACGGGATCTCGGCATCCGGATCGGGAATCTCGAAACCGGAGACTTCAACGCCATCACGGATGTGGAGGGTGTCGAGGTTGGACATTGCACGGTCTGGACCGACCCTGACGACGACCAGACTGGGGCCGGACCATCGAGAACCGGTGTCACCGCAATCTGGCCACATCGTGATGATGTCATCCGGAATCCGGTAGCTGCCGGATTCTTCTCGCTGAGCGGTACCGGGGAAATGACCGGACGAAGCGAGATCGAGGAGCTAGGAAGAATTTGCACGCCGATCGCGCTGACGAACACCATGGGAATCGGAATGGGCTACCATGGCGTCTGCCGGTATCTGATCGACCGTGATCCCGGCGTCGGGGAAGACGAAGTTGGATTCGTAATCCCGGTGGTGGCGGAGTGTGATGACTCCTATCTGCACGATGCTCGTGGCTCCCACCTCACGATCGATCACGTTGCTGCGGCCCTCGATGACGCGAAGTCTGGTCCGGTTAGCGAAGGCGTCGTTGGCTCAGGAACCGGCATGCACTCGTTTCGCTTCAAGGGCGGGATCGGAACCTCTAGTCGGGTGCTCCCCGCCGAAACCGGAGGCTGGACTGTCGGCGTACTCACCATGACCAACTTCGGGGCGAGGCATCGGTTGACAGTTGACGGTGTTCCGATTGGGCGATCCTTCCCGCTTCCCGGTCCATTCGAGGACAAGCGCGATGAGGGCTCAGGGATTGTGGTCGTCGCTACAGATGCTCCACTGGATTCCCGCCAGCTTAATCGACTGGCGAAACGGGCTGCGCTGGGGTTGGGGCGGACGGGTTCGGTCGGCGCAGATGGTAGCGGCGAGCTGCTGGTCGCGTTTTCGACAGCATACCGGCCGGAGAGCGAACGAAAGCTGTCGAATCATGATGTCATCGACGGCTACTGGATCGACCCGATCTTCGAAGCGGTGATTGATGCCACCGAGGAATCGGTCCTCAACGCGCTCTTCATGGCGACCACAACCACGGGGCGAAAAGGTCGGGTCCGCGAGGCGATTCCGATCGATCGGGTTCAGGAGGTTCTGGACGCGTCGGGCTACTATTCTCGCCCCTGATCTCGCGCCTCGGCATACTCCTCATCAGGCGTGTGCCGGGCATAGAGATACGAGAATGGCGTGGCGGTTAGCCCATGGATCACGATCGATGAGCAAATGACGAGACTGGCGGCCACCCAGGCATCTTCGTTTCCGGTTTCTCCGAGCACGTAGGCCGCGTAGTAGAGTGCGCCGATCCCCAGCGGCCCGAACCAGCCAACGAAAAGCGCATCAGGCCACGTTTTGAGCGTTCCGACCCAGCGCGAGACCAGCAGCATTGCCGGCAATCTCCGCACAAGGATCACACCGGCGACCAGCGCAATCGCTGACCACCCGAGATCGATCCAGCCGGAGAGCGGAATCGTCATTCCGATCAAGGCAAACACCGGAATGGTGAAGAAGTGATCCAGTGCGCCCTGAATTGGCTCGACTTCTTCATCTTCATGCTGACCCACGACCATGTGAAAGATCACGCCGGCCAGAAAAACGCCGAGCAGTCCCTTTGTTCCGGCCAGAGCCGTCACACCGAGGGTGGTGATCGATAGAGCCAGTGTGAACGTCTTGAACGAGGCTGTTTCGATCGTATCTCGACGTTCTGCCCACATGAGCAGATGTGCCGCGCCATAGCCGATCGCCGCCCCGATCACTGTGGCGAAGAACGTCTCGTAGAGAAGCGCGCGATAGATCCATTCGCCCACTGAATCGCTGAACGATGACGCCAGAACCAGGATCGGGAGTACCACGAACGGGTAGGCAAGGCCATCGTTGGCACCGGACTCGGCCCAGAGGGTGTCCCGCAGGCGGGTTGGGAGTAGTCGCTCGGCGATTGGCCCGGTTACCACTGAGCTGGCGACGATGGGGTCAGTCGGTGTCAGAACTGCGCCTAGCAACATGGCCACCCAGAAGGGCAGATCGAGCACCAGCCAGACGACCAGCGCAGTGCTGAGCCACATGAGAGGCATCAATGCGCCCAGCAGGATGACATACGATTTCAGGTGGTGGAGGAATTCCCGCTTGGGCAGTCTGAGGGCGATCTCCATCAGCGCGATCGCCAGCGCAATCTCCGCCACGCGCTCGATGATGACGTTCTGATTGCCCCAGTTTTCGACGTCGATCCATCCGAGCGCGATCGGACCGACCGCAATCCCGACCAGTAGCGCTGCGATGTTCTCGGAGAACCATGTCTGCTTCAGCCAGCGAGAAAGTAAGCCAAGCGTCAGGGCGATGCCGCCAAACAGGGCCAGGCTGAGATCGAATTCGCTCACGCCGAGGTCTTCCTGTTCTTCCCCGAAACAGCTTGTGGTTCGGGTAGGTCGGGGCGATTTATCCGAACGTGATCCCCACGTCGGAGAACGGATATGCCTCGTTTCGCATCTTTTCGACCACCGCATCGCGCGCCTGAACGATCATCTGGTGCAGATCCGGATTTGCGGTGAGCAAACCGGAGTCGGCCAGTTCATCCTCATCCAGGATCAGTATCGAACCATCCTGTCTCTGGACGACATCGATATAGAGATCGTGCCAGTAGATGGTGTTCGCGCTGACGGTTGTTGGATGCGTAATGTTGCAGTACCAGCCCTTGAACTGATCGTCGGGAGAGAACAACACAAAGGCGTTGAACGGCTCGGTGGTGGCGAAGTATTCGAACAGGTAATCGCCGGGCTCGAAGATCATGTAACCGAGGTCCATGCGTCGGAACGTCCAGGTTGCTTTTGCGACGATCCATCCGGGAGGGTTTTGCAGCAGCGTCCCCGGATAGGACGCTGCTTCGCTTCCATCGGGACCGAGTTTGACGATCTGAACGTCATCGCCAGGCTTGAGTTGTAGCGAGTGTTCCGGCTTATCGTTCACGTTCAATGGGTTCCCTTGATGATTGAGAGCACTTCGTCGGTCTTCTCCTTGAGCAATTCGTGGTTGGCAGCTTCGACGTTGAGTCGGAGAAGCGGCTGGGTGTTCGATCCCCGGACGTTGAACCACCAGTCTTCGTAGCTGACGGTCAGGCCGTCGAGGTGGCTGATGTCGGCATCGGCGAAGTGATGCTCGATCGCTTTGAGCACCGCCGCCTGATCACTGACTTCAGAATTGATCTCACCCGAGCGGACGTAGGGATCGAGCGGACCGAGCACACTGGAGAATGTTCCTTGCTCCTTTGACAGAAGCTCGATCACCGTCAGTGCGGCGATGATTCCGGAGTCCGCGTACCAGTTATCCCGGAAGTAGAAGTGCCCGGAGTGCTCGCCACCGAACACCGCATCATGCTGGCGCATCGTCGATTTGATGTAGGAGTGGCCGACCCGGGAAATGATGCTCTTGCCGCCTTCTCGTTCGACCGTTTCCGGAACGGCCCGGGAGCAGATCAGGTTGTAGACGATCGACGATCCCGGATGCTTGTCCAGCATCGCTTTGCCGACCAGCGCGGTAATCATGTCGCCGCCAACGAACTCCCCGTTCTCATCGAGGATGAACATCCGGTCGGCGTCTCCATCGAAGGCGATACCGAAGTCCGTCTTGTGCTCGGCGATCGCCTTACGGAGATCCTCCACGTTCTCTGGCTCGATCGGGTTGGCGAGGTGGTTCGGGAATCGACCGTCGAGCTCGAAGAATAGCGGGACGATCTCGATCGGCAGTGATTCGAAGACAGCGGGAACGATCTTGCCGCCCATTCCGTTGCCGGCGTCGATTGCGATCTTCATCGGGCGGATGCTGCTGGTATCGATCAGTGAGACCACGTGCTTCGCGAAGGCGCTCAATACATCGCGTTCGTGAATCGCGCCCTTGACCGATGGCTCGGTGAAGGAGTCCCGGGCGACGAGGTCGCGGATCTCGCCGATGCCTTCATCCATGCTCAGGGCCCGGGCTTCGGAGCGACAGATCTTGAAGCCGTTGTACTCCGGGGGATTGTGGGATGCTGTCACCATGACCCCGCCATCGAACCCGTACTTGCCGACGGCGAAGTAGAGTCCGTCGGTGCTGATCAGTCCAACGTCACAGACGTCCGCCCCCTGATCCATAATTCCGTCGATCAGTGCGCTGGAGAGCGATGGGGAGGACACTCGCATATCCCGACCGACGACGATTTCCTGGGCATCGAGATAGACAACCAGCGCTCGTCCGATTTTGTAGGCGATCTCCGGGTCAAGCTCGTTCGGGTAGACCCCACGGATATCGTACGCCTTGAAAATGTCAGGCAGTCCCGTCATCTCGTGGTCCTCTCATGAATCAGTGATAATCAGGTCGACAATACTCAAAACGGCTGAGCGATGGTGTTTCTGCCCGATACTAGCAGACAGAGTGCCCGCAGTGTCAGTCTAGAGCGGGTTTGGATCAGTCACGTAGTCCCACGTGATGCCGAACTGCTGCTTCAAACGTTCCGCCAGTGCCTGTACCCCGAGCCGTTCTGTGGCCTCGTGGCCGCCAACCAGAACGGCGATCCCGAGCTCCCGGGCCATTGCCATGGTGGGTTCCTTCGCGTCGCCAGTGAGCAAAACCTGACAGCCTTTCAGCGCGGCTTCCTCCAGAGCGGGAGAGCCGGATCCACAGAGAACGGCCACACGATCGACTGGCTGGCTATGCTCGGCGAGGCTGACGACGGACTGGCCCGTCAGAGCTGAAAGCCTGTTGCGGAGATCGGCCACACTGGTAGCTTCGGCGGGACGACAGATGTACCCGATCGCCGGAGGACCATAAGTTTCGAGTGATTCAACCATCTCCAGTCCCAGCTCCCGGGCCAGACAGGCGTTGTTGCCAATCTCCGGTTGTCCATCGAGCGGCAGATGATAGCCGACCAGATTGATGTCGTTGCTCAGAATTCCTCTGAGACGCTGGCGGACGGGACCGACGATGTGGCCCACCTGACCGTTGAGGACCAGCCCATGATGCACGAGTATCGCATTCGAACCATTCGCAATCGCTGCGTCGATCGTCGCCTGGTTGCAGCTCACCGCGACCGTGATATGGTCGACATCGGCGCTTCCCTCGACCTGCAAGCCATTCAGGGCAATGTCCCGGTACGTTCCGGCCTGCAGGAGTTCGTCGCAAAAGGTCAAGATGTCGTCGCGTCTGGCCATGATATCCCCCTGGTGCTTCGGCAGTGTCGCCCGAAAATCTCTACGAGAATCGTGCCAGAATGGTACAGGCGATATACTGAGTTGTGGATGTCTGACCGATAGATCGCGTTCCAGCGAGAGGATTCGAGACCAGCATGATCACTTCAGTCAATGAATGTCTTCGCCCGCACGAAGCGGTTGATGTCCATATGCACACCCTCGCCAGCGACGGTGACTGGACACCTCAGGAGCTGGTTGATCACCTGGCCGAACGCAATTTTCGCGTGATCGCCGTCTGTGATCATGACACCATGCGCTCCGTAGACGAGGTAATCGAACGGGCGGAACCGCGGGGCATGATCGTTGTTCCTGGTATTGAAGTGACCACCGAGTGGGACAATCGCCAGTGGCACCTGCTGGTCTACAACATCGATATGGAACTGCCTCGTGCAGAGCGGTTTCGATCGCTCATCAAGCAGCAGGACGACAATCTGCGCGCAGCGGCGGAGCGCGCGATCGAGCTTGTGGAGAATAAGGGAAACCAGCTGAAGTCGCTCGATGAAGTGGTGGCTGGTCGACCGCTGCTGCCGGTGCATGTTCTCCGCACGATTATCAAGGACGGATACGCAACCAACCTGATGACGGCGCACCGGCTGGTGATCAATGCCGGTGAGGACCTGAAGGTCGATTCGCCACTCGATGAAACGGTTTCGGCTGCCAAGGAAGCTGGCGGTGTCTGTGTAGTTGCCCACCCCGGTCGGGACGATGGTGGCGGCCTGATGAGTGAGGACCAGCTCGACCGGATGCTTCGCATTGCGGCGATCGATGGGCTGGAAGGACATTACCGATCATACAGCGACGCTGACACCACGAAGTATCGGTCGATGGCGATCGACCGTGGACTGGTGGTGAGCTGTGGCTCGGATTCCCATGCGCCAGGACATCCCGTCAATCCCAAACCACACGCTGCTCGCTGGGTCGCACCGTTTCTGCGGCGGCTCGGGTTCTCTGTCGAGCCGTTCGGTGGCGTTTCCTGGAAACCGGGAGCCCCGGATGCCGCCGAGTTGCAGGCCAGTCTGGAAGCGGTCGATGGGGGCACGAATGCAGCCAGTGATAGTGAGGATTCGACTATGAAGCCATTGACTGGGGCTCGTCGAGGGTAGTACGAGAACCACCTCTGGCCGAAGGAATCCGGATTTGGCGCCGGGAGGAATTTCGAGTATGATTCCCGGCGAGTTGCGCCCACGTAGCTCAGGAGGCAGAGCACATTCTTGGTAAGAATGAGGTCGGCGGTTCGAGTCCGCCCGTGGGCTCCATCAGATTATTTACCCAGACTAGACATGCTCGGTATGGTCCGATCGATCAGTCTAGCGTCCTTGCTTTAGCGAGATGATGTGCTCCCTGAGATCCCCGAGGAGTTCCTTAAGTTCGTGGCTTGAATCGAGTCCGGGAAGATTCTCGATGTCCTCGACGAGTTTCTCCACCAGGGTGAGACTTGATGCACGTTCGATATCATTCCAGTCAACGTGTATTACTTTCGTATTCTCAGGATAGATCAGGTGAGTAGCTCCCTGGACTGGTGTAGTCAGCACAACAGCCGGCTCACGGGACCCACCCTCGTAGGCATGGCGCAGTCGCTTAACTTTGAGCAAGTGATCTTCTTCATATCTACTCGGTGGAGCGTCTTCGACACGTACAACTTCGTGATCAAGGAATTGCTGTAACGCGTCGTCTACGTGCTTAGGTAGCGTTATGTTTACCATTTTCATTTGCTAAATCCTCTCGTTCACTCAACTTTGAGAGCAAATTATCTGCGAGCACGTGCGAGTCGTGATGGGCGTCCGTTACCTGATGACTGTTTGCGCAGGATTCCTGCCCGAATTTCAGCGAACGCGCATCCCACAGCTTCGCCGCACGACGATATTCGCTTGTGCACTTGGATTTCATGACTTCTATCTGGACGTTGAAAATCAACGATAGCAGCATGAGGCTGGTCGTCGGCATAGATCCAGATAGATCATGAACTGGTCGAAGGTGTGTACATGAAACAGGGTGTGAAGCCGGCAGACCGATGAGCCCATCCTCGAGCTCATTGACCGCGAAGGCTCCATCAACGTCGATCAACGCTTCGCTGAATACAGGGTTACGCTCCCTGGTTGCTGCGCCAAGCGTTGCTGCTCCAACACTCGTTCGTTATTTCCGGTTCACGCGTTTGAATGCCATGAAGCCTATAGCGCCATTTGTGTGGCCCTTGGCAAGAATGAGGTCGGCGGTTCGAGTCCGCTCGTGGGCTCCCCCAAGTTAGTTTTCCCGCAGAATTAGTAAAGCGACCCGCTTTGGTGCAGAACTGGTGGCTAAGTTATTGCCGCCGGAAATCCAGACAGGGAGCTGCCCTTGCGCAGCATATTCCAGAGCATTCCAACTCTAGAGTCACGATTACTAGCTGCCGCTCATTGCTACCTTACTGAGCGCATTATCTCCAAGCCAAAAAATGAACGCAGACTTTTGCGCAATTTTTTCGTTAAGATAGATACGGAAATTGATTATTTAGAAGTAAGTACTTAGCTTGTTTGCTTTATAAGGTAGTATTGGTCTTTATGGATATCTGTATATGAGCAAGACTTGCACAATCGATTGAGACCATCTATGCTGGCTTCATCTCTTCGTCCGCACTCCGGTCACCGAAGCAAATACCGGGTGGTTTCCCGAGGAGATCGACCGCT
>REEK01000137.1 GCA_007695115.1 Sphaerobacteraceae bacterium | reverse complement strand
TCGCGCTGAGCAGTTGAAGGAGCGGCTGGCGGCAGGTGAGCAGTGGCAGGACCACGGACTGGTGTTCACGACGACCAAAGGGACCCCAATTGATGCTCGCAATGTCACCCGCTGGTTTCATCAGCTGCTTGACCGCAACGATTTGCCGCAGATACGCTTCCACGATCTGCGCCACACTGCGGCGACGCTCCTGCTGGCGCAGGGACTCAGCCCGAGGGTGATCATGGAGACACTCGGGCATTCACAGATCAGCCTGACGATGAACACGTATGCCCATGTCATGCCAGCCATGCAGCGCGAGGCTGCCGATCAGATGCACGAAATGTTGACGGCCAAGGAACACAGCCCTTGACAGTTTGGTCGTCAACTTGGTCGTCAAAAACGCGAAAAACGCCCTGCTCAAAACTGAGGGGGCGTTTGTTTTGCCTGTTCTGATGGACTTTTTATGTGTGAGCCGCCAGGGACTCGAACCCCGAACCCGCTGATTAAGAGTCAGCTGCTCTGCCAATTGAGCTAGCGGCCCGTTGCGCCGGTTTCATTGACCAGACGCATCACGGAGTATACCGCAGCCTTCCCCTCAGGACAACGATTCGTGCTTCATCCTTCAAGGTGAGTCCGAGCGGAATGCGGCTCTCCCGGGTCTGAAGCATGCTGCGTTTTCTCCTCTGTCTGTTCGAGACTGGAACCTTTCAGTGGGACGATTCGCTTCGCGGTGGTGTACTGGGAGTAGAGCTATTTGAGGCAAGCGACGGACGGATGCGGCATGGAACGCCGGCTAATCGGTCAGGCGAAAGCGGGAGACCTGAATGCGTTCGACCAGCTCGTCGAGCGGTATCAGAGTATTGCGTTTCGGGTTGCGTATCTCACGCTCGGTGATGCACATGCGGCGGAGGATGCGGTTCAGGAAGCGTTCGTCAAGGCATTCCTGAACCTCGGCCGGTTCGAGTTCGACGCCCCGTTTCGACCGTGGCTGCTGCGAATCGTAACCAACGAAGCGCTCAACAATAGCCGTACGAGTCGCCGGCAGTCTCAGTTGCAGCTTCGAGGTGGATATGTGACTGAAAGCACTCCCGACGAACTACTGCCGGAGGATGCGGCGATCGCCCGGGAATCAAGAGAGCAGATGATCGACGCCATGAACCAGCTCTCGAGCAAGGACCGGGCGTTGATCGCCCAGCGCTACCTGCTGGAACTCTCTCCATCCGAGATTGCCGTGATCTGGGAACTGCCATCCAGCACCGTTCGAACCCAGATCTCCCGGGCAATGCAACGACTCCGCAGCCTGATTCATGAACACGGTTCAACGTTCTTGCGAACCGCCAGAGAGGATGGAGGCGGATCATGATCCATCGTCCAGATGAGTCGAAGCACCTCGAGGATGCTTTGCGGGAGATACAAGACGACGTCTTCATCCCTGATACACCTGATGTTCGCAAAACTGTCGCGAAACGGCTTCAGCGCATCCAGTCAATCGACGGTAGCGCCACCGGGGACCGAACTCCTCCCGGGCATGACGAGCTCACGGGTTCGGGCAATCAGGTTGTGACCGAGCCCGTTCCTCTTCAAAAGGGGAAGAGCATGGTCCGTCAATTTGTGGAGATGGCAGCGGCAGTTGTTGTGCTGGTTGTCTTCACTGGCTTGCTTGTGCTGCTCTTTCGCGAGCAGGCGGCCGATGGAGACCTCGTTCCCGGCATCGGTGAGGCAACGCCAACAGCCACTGCGGACGCCTCGGAGTCAATGCCTGTCGCCCTCGAAGAAGCCACTCCGATCGATGACTACCAGACACCTGACGCGCCATACCGGGTCCCGGAATCTTGCGATGTGACCGAACCAGTTGGTCCACATGAACTCGGCGACCTGCAGGGATTCTGGTACACAGGAGACAATCTGTCTGCCGTGAGTCGCGATCGAGTGCTCTACGAAGGTGGGAATCTCTTCAACTGGGAGTCTTCAGGCGAATCGAGCGACCCGCCCACCGTCACCACAACTGGAGAGCGACTGGATGAACCATCTGACAGCGTGCCCTATATCTGGATGAACCCGAGTGGAGACCAGAACATTGCCCGGGGATATCTGGGCTTTCCGGAAGCGGGCTGCTGGGAGGTTCAACTGGAATCCGACGATGGAGGTGGGTTGAACTTTACGGCATACATCTATCCCCGATACGAACGAGAGATCGTGGCTGAGCGAAACCTTGGTGTGACCATCGAATCGGCAAGCAGCGAGGTCGTTGACGATGAGTATCATCACCGGGTCGATTTCTCACTTCGCCACCCAGACTTGCCGGAGATCGATCAGCTGCAAGTTGAGGATGTGTTTGAGGTTGTGTGGGTGGAAGACGAGGATGGATCTCGCCCCGCGCCTGTGGGCATCGACTTTTTGGATCCAGGAGTTCCGGACGGTACCCCAGTCGGAAGCCCGCTTGACGTTCACGTTCCCACAGTGCCTGACGGTCCACTCCAGGTTGCATTCATTTATGAGACGGTGTCGACCGCCGATGATCTTGAACTGGTGATTGACTTGCCAGAGGATCACCCGGATCCAGGTATGCCGGATACCTACCGCGTCAATTTCGCGGAACTGATGGATTCGGTGGATCAAGTCGTAGAGCCAACGCCAACAGTGGTCCCGAGCGGACCACCGTCTGATTCATCCTTTGCGATCTCCTATTCCCGCATGCTCGGTGATGAACCAGTCCTGAGTTTCGTTGATCCAGAGGGGAATGAGCTGCACGATGTCAAGGGCCTTCCGGGTCATCCGTGGGGGCCGGAGCTGTTCTCGATTGCCGGGGTGACATCGCCAGATGGTCAGTACGTCGTGCATCCGGGAGACGCCCTTCTCAGCGGCAACCTCTTTGTACGAGATGTTCTGTCCGGCGACGAAACCGAGCTTCTCGTCGATACCGATTATCAGGACGCGAACCCGGTCTGGTCATCCCATGGAGAATGGATCGCGTTCGAGCGTGTTTCCAATGGCCACATCGAGATCTTCAAGATTCGGGCCGATGGATCTGACCTGCAACAACTCACTGAGACAGATGATGGCGCTGGTCGAGCTGTCTGGTCACCGGATGGTGAGCGGATCGCCTTCCTCAGCCCGCCATCGTGGGAAGAGTATGGCGCAATCGAGGATCCGGCTCCGGGCCACACGCCATTCCAGATCTATGTTGTCAACGCCGACGGCTCTGATCAACTGGTAGTCGAGGATGCCGCGGTTTCCACGCCAGAGCAATTCGCCAGTGAGGTGATCCAGCAATCGGGCCAGATCTGGTCGCCGGATAGTCAGCGCATCGCTTATGTCGAGTATGAGGTCGATGACTCGAGTGATGGAGCCCTTCCAAGGCTGGCGATTGCTGATGTCGAGCGAGGACTGGATCACATCAATCCGGACGAAGTCGTCAACATGCCTGCCTGGTCACCGGATGGTCAGCGCATCGCATACCTGAGCGAAGGCACTGACGGTCAAAACCTTGTGGAGATCGTTGACCCGCAATCAGGCGAGGCCAGCACCATCTATCAGGGGAGCGAACAGCTGTCGCACCCGATGTGGTCTCCGGATGGTCGGGAATTGCTCCTGCAAGGTCGACAGAACGACCCCGCTGGAACCACGCTGCTCCTTGTCGAAGTCGAAACGGGTGATCTGCGTATCGTGGCTGACCAAGTCGTCCCGATGTTCACCCCGCAATGGATCGAAGACCATCGGTTCGGAGACGACTAGGGTCGGCAGGTTCCGGTGGATGTCGCCAATTGGAACAATTCCCCGAGTCTAAGACTTCGGCGGCTCATACGCCGGGTCCGGATCGTCGTGCACCGGGAAGCCCATTGGGCCGCCGGCGTTGTAGGTCAGCTGGATGATGATGTTGTTCGGGTCCGGGAAGAAGATGTTCTTACCCGGTGAGTAGCCGTGGATCGGCACGTTGTGTTTGTCCAGGTGTGCTTTCCAGCGATCGATCGCGCCTTCGTCATCGGTGAAGAAGCAGATGTGATCCAGTGACCGACCAGACTTCGGGATAGTCGCTTCCATGAACTCTGGTTGCTCGGCATCGGGAAACTCGAAGAATGCGAAGACGGTGTTCGGGGCCACGGTGATGAAGTAGTGGCGCTCGGCTTCGGGGCGACTCATCCGGTGGGCCAGCGCGATCTCGCTGCCAAGCACATCTCTATAGAAGGCGACGGTCTTCTCCATGTCGTTGGTGACCATCGCGACGTGATGCAGCATGCCGAACGGGCTATTCAGTCCATCGCGGTCTGGCAGTGTGAGGTTGTTGTTCGATGTCATGGTTCGTGGTCCTTTCTTGGCCCTCACCCCCGGCCCTCTCAGATCCTTCGGCAAGCTCAGGACAGGTTCTGGGAGATAGGGGGGATCCGAGAGCATGATTCAGTGTGACGCCAACTGGTGAATCGGCACATCGGTGACGAACATCGATCCCGGCGCGTGGGTGATCATCAATTCTGGACGAGACTTCATAGCAATCGCTTGCGGGGTTACGCCGCAGGCCCAGAATACCGGGACGTCGCCCGGTTCGGATATCGGTGGGTCGCCGTAGTCAGGCTGATTGAGATCAGCGATTCCGATCGCTGCGGGATCGCCGATGTGGACCGGGGCCCCGTGGACCTCGGGATAGCGGGCGGTCACCTCGATGCTTCGGATCACTCGATCGGCCGGAACCATCCGCAGCGATACAACCATCTCGCCGTGGAATTGACCGGCTGGCGTGCAGGGGATATTGGTCCGATACATCGGCACGACGCTTCCGGCATCGTGATGACGCATCGGAACCCCGGCATCGAGCAACGCCTGTTCGAAGGTGAACGAGCAACCGAGCAGGAACCCGGCCATCGAGTCATCCCAGAGATCGGTGATATCCGTTCGCTCGTCGGCCAGTTCCCCGTTCCGGTATACCCGATACCCGGGCAGATCGGTGCGAAGATCAGCCCCCGGAGCGGTCTGGACTGGCTCCGCCCGGCCGATGTCAGTCACGTCGAGCAACGGGCACGGTTTCGGGTTTCGATGGCAGAACACCAGAAAGTCGTAGGCGAGTTCCTGCGGGAGCACTACCAGATTTGCCTGCGCGTATCCTGGCGCCATTGCGGCAGTATGTCCGGTGTGTCGACCGACTCGGCAGGCGCTGCGAACCATTGATGGTGAGCTAAAGGTGTCGGCGTGTGTGGAAGTGGCCACCGGACCTGCTCCGTTCCTGAATTCGAACCCTGGATCAATGCATCTAGCCTAGCATTGACGCCGTCGTAACGGCAATTGATGTTCACGTCGACAACCGGCCCCGGCTGTGGTGAACTATTCAGGCTGGCGACGGCCGGTGATCATCTCTGTGAGGGGAATCTAGACGCAATGACGCAGCGTGATGTTGGCATTGAGGACATTCTCGGGCTGAATCTGGTGAGCGATGCGCAGATCGCTCCGGGTGGTGGTCGTGTGCTCTGCACATTCGCGGAAAACGGGGCCGATCGCGGTGAACGACGTCCCCGTAGCGCGGTCTGGCTCTACTCCATCAGCGGGCAGCCGCCCGTGCGGATCAGCACCGGCTCCGGAACGGACAATCAGGGACGATTTTCCCCCAGTGGCAAGCAGGTTACGTTCCTGTCAGATCGTGAGAAGCGGAACACCGCGCAACTGTATCTGGTGGATGAAACACCTCGCGATGCCCGAAAGTTGACAGATCTGCCGGCCGGCGTATCCAGTCACGCCTGGGCACCGGATGGATCTCACATTGCTCTGCTTTCGATGGACTATATTCCCGAGCAGGATAACGATGTAAAGCTCTTCGATGCCGATCGCCGGTTCCGACGACTCTACCTCTGTAATCCCGACAACGGCGAAACGCAACCCCTGAGTCATGGTGATCTGCACATCTGGGAGTATTGCTGGTCACCTGATAGCACAAAGATCGCGGCGATTGCCTCTGATGAGCCGTTCGAGTGGGGCTGGTACGATGCCCGGCTCGTGACGATCGATATCAACACTGGCGAGGCGGCCACTGTATACGAGTCCGAGCGGCAGATTGCGCGACCGGTCTGGTCACCGGATGGTTCGAGAATCGCTCTGATCACATCCTTCTGGAGCGATCCTGGCATGACCGGTGGCGATGTCCTGCTAGTCGATCTGGAGGACAGTCGCGCGCGCTCGCTGACCAATGGCGAGCCGAGATCACACTACACCGTTCACTGGTGTGAAACGGGATCGTCACTGATGACATTTGGTCTGGAGCGCGCGAGTGCCCAGATCTGTCGGGTGGATATCGGGCAGGGATCGACACCTCTGTGGACCGCCGAGATGGCGCTCAGCGACTATGGCGGTTCGTTCGACGCGAAATCAGGGCAATTTGCACTGACGCTTTCCAGCGTTTCGGCGCCGCCGGATGTCTGGATCGGCTCGCTGAATCCCGGTGACTCGGACCTCGAACTCTCCCGGATTCCGTCGGCCAATCCAGCTTTCAGAATGGAAAGCTCATCACTCCAGTGTCTGCGCTGGAACGCGCCAGATGGCCTCCCGATCGAGGGCTGGTACCTCGCTCCAACAGGCTGGAATTACGGGATGCCCGCTCCGCCGATGGTGACCGTGGTTCATGGGGGTCCGACTGCGGCCTCGATGCCGGCTTTCCCAATGGGGAGCGCGGCCGCATGGACCCCGCAGCTACTCCAGAGCGGCATTGCGGTGTTCATGCCGAACTATCGTGGCTCAAACGGTTTTGGAGCCGAGTTCGCCGAGGCAAACATCGGCGACCTGGGCGGCGGCGATCTGCAGGACGTGCTGAGCGGCATCGATCTCTGTATAGAGCGCGGTCTGGCTGATCCGGATCGACTGGGTATCGGTGGCTGGAGCTATGGTGGCTATATCACCGCATGGGCGATCACGCAGACAGATCGGTTCGCTGCCGCAGTTGCCGGAGCCAGCATCACGAACTGGTACTCCTACCATGGGGGGACCAACATTCCGGGATTCGATGAGCAGTACCTTCTCGCTCTTCCGGACGATCTCGATAGCCCGTATGCCTGGAGATCTCCCCTCTTCTTCAGCAAGCAGGTTTCTACGCCAACGCTGTTCGTCCATGGTGAGCGCGATGAATGCTGCCCAGTTGGTCAGGCATATGAAATGTCCCGTGCCTTGCGCAGGCTCGGAGTGCAGACGGAGTGTGCGATCTATCCGAGAGAGCCGCACGGATTCATCGAGCGGGAACATCGGCGCGATATGGTGGAACGATCTGTCGGCTGGTTTCGCCGATGGCTCGGTACATTGTGAGCGCTGATCAGATCGAGCCGTTTGACAGCCTGACAGGCGAGAACCTGCGGTGAAGTGGCCCGTCGCCTTCACGGTGCTGCAGTTCCGCGATTTCCGGCTCATCTGGATGGGCCAGTTCGTGGCCATGCTCGGTATGCAGATTCAGACCGTGGCGCTCGGCTGGCTCGTTTACGACATTACCGGATCTGCTGCGCAACTCGGCCTGGTGGGCCTGTTCAGGGCGCTGCCGCTGATCTTCTTTTCGTTGTTCGGCGGCACGCTGGCCGATCAACTCGATCGTCGTCGCCTGCTGCTGGTCACTCAATCGATGCAGGCGCTACTCAGTGTTACGCTGGCGATCTTCGTGACCGGCGGGTTGGAGAACGTCTGGATTCTCTATGGATTCGCCTTCGCCACGGCTGCAGGATCGTCCTTCGATGCACCTTCCCGCCAGGCCATCATTCCGGCACTGGTTCCTCGCGATCGCCTGTCGAACGCACTGACCCTCAACGTTCTTTCAAGCAATACCGGTATGGTGCTGGGACCGACGATGTCGGGGTTCATCATCGGTCAGCTCGGAACGGGCGCGGCGTTCTGGGCGGGAGCGGTGTCGTTCCTCGGTGTCCTCACCGCGCTGATGCTGATGCGGACGAGACCGCCGGTGCCGACTCCGGCCCGACGGGGACTTGCGTCGCTGATCGATGGTCTGCGTTTCGTCAAGGATCGGCGGATTCTCTGGCAACTGATGGTGATCGATTTTACGGCGACGCTGGCAGTCTCTCCAGTCGGTTTGCTGCCGGTGTTCGCCTCGGATGTCCATCAGATCGGTCCTGAAGGGCTCGGTTTGCTCTACGCCGCGCCGAGTATTGGCTCAGTACTTGGCGCGCTGCTGTTTGCTTCGGTCCCGAGTCCGAAACTGCCCGGTCGGATGGTAGCTGTGGCGATTGCTGGCTATGGCCTGGCGCTGGCTTTGTTCGGGATTATGCCGACGTTCTACCTTGCGCTCGGCTTTCTTGCGCTCGGTGGTGGACTGGATGCAGTCTCGATGGCGATGCGTCATACGGTTCGCCAGCTGGCTACTCCGGATGACTTCCGGGGGCGGGTCGGCGCCCTGGCGTCCGTCTTCAGCGGAGGTGGGCCACGGCTAGGGGAGTTCCAGGCCGGGATGGTTGCCAGTCTGATCGGCCCACAGGGTGCCATGTTCGCCGGCGGTATGGCGTGTGTCGCGATTGCGCTGAGCTCCAACTACTGGGCACGCGGTCTCTGGAAGTACCGGGGAGAGGAGCAGGCTCGCCCGGAGGATCTCGCGGAACGTGAACCTCCAAAAGATGGATAGGCCAGGTGGTCCAGTACAAGTGTTGATCAATATGTACAGAAGAACAATCGTGAGCGTGGACTCTGGCGCGCATCCGCAAACACGTTGCGGAATTCAGGACCATAGTCATATTTGTGAGTGGCTGATAGCACCTTTTGTAGCGACAGTCGCACGTAGCTTCTTATACTGAAGAAGATATTTTCGACGTAGCGCACGCAGGCTCACCGTTCACGGTCGGCCCGCAGCTGCGTGGCTTGTTCAAAAGAAGCCTCGTCGGTACGTCTACTCTGATTCTCGACTGTCCACGTCTGTTGATTGGCTACCGGAGAATCGATTGACCGAAAACACTGCCCGCTCGTCTGTACTCATCATTCATCCCGAGCGCGACCGGGCGGCCGCCGTCGGCCTGTACGTCGAACGCTCCGGCCTCTCATGGGCTCATCGAGAGTCACTGCCGGTTGAGCCATTTCCCGAAGAGTGTGACGAGTTCGCTGCGGTGATCGTGTTCGAGAGTCTCTTCTCGGCAAATGCTGACGGGAAGTATGACGATCTCCGCGAGTTGTTCCCTGATCGACTTGTTCTTGTCGGGTTGATCGATGAGAACGTGGTTGATTCTCCAATGTTGTTCGGCGCCGGGGTGGATCTGATTCTCTATGAACCGATTGTCCTGGCCGATATCGAGCGCGCGCTAGCGTTTGCGGGCGCCGTTCACTCCGAGTCTCGTCAACAGGCTCGTGATCGACTGCGCAAGATGACGGCACTGCATGAACTGGCTATTGCATCAGCACACCGGGCAGGAGCGCCTGGTTGGCTTGAGCAACTGATCGAGGCGGGTGCGCAGATCCTTGCTCCGGACGCGCTGGCGATGTGGTCACTGGGTCGTAATCACCAGTCATTGACCTGCGCGGCCTCAGTTGGACTCACCCCCGGGTACATCGAGGCCGCGGAGCAACGGAGCCCGCAAATCCTTGGCATCTACGAGGAGATCCCCAAAGAACTGACCACTCACTGGCTTACCGGTGATGAACGAAGTGACCGGTTCCGGATCGTTGCAGTGGATGCGGCTCAGGAACTGGGAATCCAGCGAATCGCCTGGTTGCCGGTGCGCGACTCTCAGCGGCTCTATGGGCATCTGAGTTTCTATTTCATGAGTGAAACGACGTTCGAAAGTTATGATCTGGTGCTGGCGGATGCCTTTGCCTCGATCGTCGCAGCAGCGTTGGGAACATTCTGGCTTCAGGCAGAAATCCGTCGTACCAACCGTCTTTACCGCGAACACGTCGAATCGTCTCCCGACGGGGTGGTTGTCTGCCATACCGATGGCACCGTAGAGCGGACCAACCCCGCAGTGGAAACGATCACCGGTCGGGATCAGTATGAGTTGATCGGGCAGTCGTTGTTCGACTGGTTTCCGAATAATGGCGAACTTCCATGGGATTCGTGGGTGTCAAACGTCACGGATGAGCCACCGGAGCCGGTGGAATTGTGGCTGAACCGCAAGAACGGTGAGCGACGCCGTATCTCTTGCTACGCCAGGCCAGTCTCGTTTCCTGACCTCCGGCGATTGAACGAAACAGAGCACCGGGTGCAGGTGGTGATGCATGACATCACCACCTCAGCACGACGTTTGATCGAACTTGAACTGTTTCACGATCTCACCCGCCTCATCTCCGACCGTGGATCACTCGAAGAGGCCTATCAGCTGGTCGTTTCTCGCCTGCACGACTATCTGAACTACCGGGTGGTTTCCATCTGCGAGGTTGCGGACGGTGGACGTCTCCGGATCCAGGCGTACCGGACGAACTTGCAGTCGGTGATGGTGCCGCCATTGCTCGATGTGACGATGGGCCTGTGCGGTCAAGCCGTGAGAGAAAACCGATCGGTGTTGTTTAAGGATGTCAACGACAGCCCCCACTATTTCCCGATCGACGATGATGTTTCGTCTGAGCTGGTCTCCATTATCCGGGCCGCTGGAGAACCAATTGGCTTGATCGACATACAGTCGGATGCATCGCAGCCACTCGACGAGGATGATCTCCAGCTTGCGGACAGTATTGCGGCGCATCTCGGGCTACTGATCGAGCAGGTAACGATTCAGGAGCGACTGGAACGCCAGGCACTTACTGATCCGCTGACCGGTATGGCCAATCGACGCGCATTCATGCGGCACCTTCAGATGCTGGTTTCCGATACCAGCGGATCGTCCGGTGCACTGCTCCTCGTCGAACTCGATCGCTTCAAGAGTGTGAATGACCAGTACGGTCATCTCTTTGGCGATGAGATGCTGAAACAGTTGGCCGGTCGCCTTCGGACGGTGCTAAGAGACCGCGACGTGCTAGCCCGTTATGGTGGAGACGAGATTGCAATGATCTTCCATGACGTCAATACCTACCAGGCGGTCGAAATTGCTGAACGACTCCGTTGCAGCGTCGCAGATAATGAGTTTGAGTGTGATGGTCAGCTAGTGTGCCTGACGGTTTCGATCGGGATCGCGTTGTTTCCCTACCACGGCGCAACTCCCGACGAGCTCATCGCCGAAGCTGATCGTGCAATGTATGTCGCAAAGCTGAATGGGCGAAACAGCGTTAACTGGGATATGCCACCTTCTGATTAGTCTCAAGGAAGGAAGAGGCTGATGTCCGGATCTTCACGTTGTTCCATCTGATGCTATCAAGATCATGACTGAGATTCCTGCATATCACTGCCCGATCCTGATAGTTTGCAGCGAGGCCGAGTCCCGGGAGATGGTCACTCTTTTTCGGGCGGAAGGCCAGCACGTGACGTTGTCCATTCCGGACCAGGTTGAGCATTCTCTGCTTACGTTGAAACCGGGAATCGTACTGGTCGTTGGAAATCCCGAGCAGAGGTCCGGGTTGCGATCTTTCTCGATTCGGTCGCTGCTAGACTCGGACACCTTGCTCGTTGGCGTGAATGGCCTGGATGGCGACACGACCTACCTGGCGGGTGACCTCACAATCGACGCACCAGTCACCCAACTCGATGTGCGGAGAATCCTGGCTATTGCCCAGTCGCTTCAGGATGGATCCCGGGCTCGATCTCACCAGACGCGCCGACGAATGACAGCCCTTCACGCGCTGGCGCTTCGGGCGGGGAACCCGGCCGAGGGTCCTGAACGGATCGAGGCGCTCCTGGCTGACGGGTGCGCGGTCTTCAATGCATCAGCCGCGGGGCTCTGGCTTGTCGATTCAGCCCGCTCTGCGCTGAAGTACACGACATCATGGGGATTGATCGATGAGCCACGATCTCCTGAATCACTCTCGCCGCAACAAATTATTGACGAAGCGGTACGACGTGACCTCCATGCGGCTGAGCTCTGCATCGTTGGCCCTGACTCCGGCATCCGACACGGTCTGGAGAGTGCGACGTGGCGCTGGGTGCCGATTGTCGGCGAAGATCTGCTCATTGGCTATATCGGCCTCGCATTCCGGAGCCCGGAAATTGCTGATGTCGATCCTCTGTCCCTTGATGCATTCGCTTCGGTTATTGATATCGCGGTCGAGTCCAGTCTGGTGCGCTCGCTGGCCAGAGAGTCCGAGCTACTGTTCCGCAAACTGGTTGACTCTTCCCCGACCGCACTGCTCGTGGTAGATCAAAATGGGGTGATCACGCAAGCCAGTCGCGCTGCCACGGCAATTTCTGGGCGTGCCCAGACGGACCTCGCCAGAGGAACGGTGTCTGACCTGCTGGTCGACCCCGAGTCGATTCCATGGTCGAAATGGCGCACCCTGACACCAGGAGAGACGTTGCCGGCTGAATTTGTCTGGCTCGTCCGTCCCGACGGTTCTCGCCGTCTGGTGCAGCTGTCGGTGCGAGGAGTCGAACGCTTCGTTCCGGAGTCACCAGCTGGTTCGATGCAAGCAGCACTTCACCTGGCTATGGAGGACATCACCGATTCATCGCGTCGGATTCTCGAACTTGAACTGATGCATGACCTCACCAGAATGGTCAGTGAGCGCCACCCGCTGGAAGACGTCTATGAGCTCGTCTCCTCACGCCTGTATGAGTTTCACAATTACCGGCTCGTGACAATTGGTGCTCTTAACCACGAGCTAACCGAGATCCATGCCTATCGAAACTACCTGACCGATCGGACGATCCCGCTCGCGTTCGATGTCCGGGTCGGTCTGTGCGGGCAGGCGATCAGAGAAGATCGCTCGATTCTTGCAGAGAACGTCTCTGATTGGGACGCCTATATGGAGTTCGATAGCGATGTGCGATCGGAGGCGATCGCCTTGATTCGGAAGAATGGGAGGCCGGTTGGGTTGATCGATATTCAGTCGGACTCCACTCAACAACTTGGCCCGCAGGATCTGAAGCTCATTGAAAGCATCGCGACACATATCGGCTTTCTCATGGAACGGCTGAATGTGAGCGATCGGCTGGCGCATCTGGCACGAACTGATGGACTCACCGGAGTCGGCAACCGGCGGGCGTTGATGAAGAACCTGGAATCGATGATTGAGGCCAGACGTGAGCACCAGTTCGCGCTTCTGTTCATCGAACTCGATCGATTCAAAGGAGTGAACGATCGGTTGGGACATCTCTTTGGGGACGAGGTGCTGAAACAGGTATCCGGCCGGATCACGAATACCTTGCGGCAGGATGCACTGATCGCCCGGTATGGGGGAGACGAGATCGCTGCCGTGGTTCCTGGCTTGAATCGCGCTGAGGCCTTGTCCGTCGCCGAGCGAATCCGGATTGCGATTACCGATCGCTCGTTCAACTATCAGGATCAGTCTGCAACTCTGACTGTTTCAATCGGCGTCGCCATATACCCAGATCATGGCCGCACCACAGATGACATCCTGGGTGCGGCCGACAGGGCGATGTACGTTGCCAAGCAAATGGGGCGCAACACCGTATACATCGCCCAAGTCTGAACTCGGCGATATTACCCGAGGATCGTTATATCCCGGGACACATGATTGAAGCGCTCGCCTCCCGTTTCGGTAACGCCTACCGAGTCTTCGATGCGGATCCCCCACTTGCCAGGAATGTAAATGCCGGGCTCATCGGAGACGACCATTCCCGCCTGAAGTGGCTCAGTGTTGCCCTCCACCAGATATGGATCCTCATGGCCGGTCATACCGATACCGTGACCAACGCGGTGGATGAAGTAGTCGCCGTAGCCACGGTCAGTGATGACCTTGCGGGCTGCGCGATCGACGTCCTGACAGGCGACACCCGGGGCGATTGCTTCGAACGCTGCCTGCTGCGCTTCCAGAACGATCTCGTAAGCGGTCGTGAAGTCATCGTCCGGCACGTGGCCAGCCACTGGCGTGCGGGTGACATCTGAGAAGTAGCCCTCGTGGATACCGCCGAAGTCCATCACGATAGGGTCGCCGGCTTCGATGCGGCGTTCGGCAGTGTGATGATGTGGCGATGATCCGTTCGGTCCACTGGCGACGATACAGAACGCAACGTCAGGCATCCCGTGGTCTGCCAGAGCGCCTTTGAGGTCTTCGGCAACTTCGGCTTCTGTGCGTCCGATCACTTTCACCCGACTGCTGAAATCGGCCCAGGCATCATCAGTTCTCCGGGATGCTTCTTTCAGCAGGTCGAGTTCGAAGGGATCTTTGACTGAGCGTAGCTGCTTTAGCACGCTTACCCCACGATGGTAGGAGCGATTCGGCAACTTGTGCTGCAACTGGACCAGGAATCCACCCCAGATCTGATCGTTGATTGCGATTGCCTCACCGCCGGTTACCCGGATCCGTTCGGCAACACGATCGATCGGATTCTCGGTTTCTTCCCAGACTTCGAAGGCGAAATCGTTCTCCAGTTCGGCGACCAGTGGGGCCTCGAGACGAGGAACGACGACGGTCGGTTCACCTTCATGCGGAATCAGCAGTGCGGTGAGCCGCTCACTGGTTCGCGTTGGGTGACCGGTGAAGTAGGTGAAGTCAGACGATGGTCCGATGAAGAGCATGTCCAGCCCTTCGTCTCGCATCAACTCTCTGGCGCGGGCGATTCTCTTCTGGAACACGTCTTTCGAAATGGCCATTCACGTTCCCTTTCTGCTCTGATGTGCGGAAGATGCTGTCCGCCTGTACACCCTATCAATCGCAAACAAGTTGATCGACGTCAAGCCATGACGTCGGCTCATCATCCGGAATTCCAACTCTGATGGTGTGAACAATGACTCCGAAATCACCGACCACCACGGCGAATCCGTAGGCCCGAGGCTCGATATCCTCGTCGAGTGTGGCATCGATGATGGCCCGCCCGGACTGGTCCGGATCGATCTCGAGAAACACCCGATTGAACTCCTGAACCACGCTGTTTTCATCGATGAGCTTGGCGCAGACGTCCAGGTCGGTTCGCTCTTCTCTGCGATTCTCGACCTCCACCACAAACTCGGCTGCTTTCCCGGCACTATGACCGCGCTCGTAGCCGCTTACCTCGACCCGGATACGTCCGTCGCCAACGTCCCAGGCGGATTGATCATTGAACGGACTCCAGAGTTCTGCGGTGTCGTCATCGTTGCCGATCGAGCCACAGCCGGACAAGATGGTGGCGAAGATCAAGGTGATGGTCAACCTTCGAACGGAAAGGAGATGCATGCGGGTAAAGACTTTCGAATTGCAACAGAGATTGAACATCCACCGATGCGAAGTATGACACGCTCAACGCAAATGTCGTTCAATTGGTTTCCCTTGCCTGGGCTAATTGTTGGTCAGGGTTGGTCGATCAATGCTATATCGGTTAGGCTGGAGTGCTGGGAACGGTTGAAGAGCAGGGCAGGACGAACGAGAGACTTTGATATGTGGAAGGGGTCGCACAATGACCACTGCGCATGTGGTGGACTTGACGCAGCCAATGGATGGAGCGATCCCGATGTGTTCCGGGTTGCCCGGGATGGAGCTTTCGACCGTCATCGACCGCAAGCAATCCCGAGAGCTCTACTCCGGAAACACCGAGTTCCTTATTCAGCGATACGCGATGACCGGAAACACGGGAACCTGTATCGACGCTCCGTACCTGCGTTATGCCGATGGACGGGATCTCGCCCACGTTTCGCTCATGACAACGGTGGCTGTCCCGGCTGTGAGAATCGATGCGCGTGACGCGACGACGAGCGGTCGACGAACGATCGACGAGTCGTACTTGAATGGAACAGATATTCGGGGCCGAGCTGTGCTCTTCTGGACTGGATGGGACGAATACTGGAGCCAGCCCGATCGCTATCTCGAACCGGCACCATTCATCTGCGCCGAGCTGGCGGCACGCCTGGTGGAAGAAGGAGCGTCGCTGGTTGGAATCGATACCAGCAATGTTGACGATATCGAGGATGCCGCGAGACCGGCACACTCGATTCTGCTTCGGAGTGGTATCTCGATTGTCGAGAACCTCCGTGGACTTTCCCAGCTGGATACGGATGAATATCTGTTCCACGCTGCGCCGCTACCGATTCGTCGGGGAACAGCGGTTCCAGTCCGGGCGTATGCAGTGACCGGCTAGGCGAGTTCACGCAAAGAGCGTCTTCACTGCCCCGGTACGGTCGATACCTGCCGGGGCTTCTTGATTTCGCCTCAGCTAGACGAAGATACTGACGATCAGACCGATGATGAATGACAGTAGCCCGATTGCAAGCGGAATTCCCAGTACAAGCCCCATGATGATCCAGCCGAGTTTCTTGTCACGTTCGTGCATGATCTGCTCCGTTCCTCCAGAAACAGATTCTATACCGTAACTCCTGCCATTGACCTCCCAACCATGAATCTCCGACTGCCAAGTACTTTGTTATGCAAGGTACTGGACTGGTAGACTCTGAATCATGAATGCAAACGGGTTTGGCACACAAGTAAAACGCGGGGTGATCGAGTTCTGTGTCCTGTCGATGCTGAATCGGCGAGAGCACTATGGATTCGAGCTCGTGCAGGAGCTGAGCCGGATTGATGGACTTCTGACCTCGGAAGGAACGATCTACCCGTTACTCAGCCGGCTTCGCCGTGCCGGGCTCGTATCGACAGAGTGGCGGGAATCGACCAGCGGCCCTCCCCGGAAATACTACCGGTTGACCCCGGAAGGCGAACACACACTCCAAGACTATCGACGACAGTGGACACTAATTCGCGACGCAGTCAACACCCTGGTCAGCGATTGAGCGGAGGTCTCTCCATGAACGCAAGTGGACCGGAACAGCGCATCAGTGACTATCTCGATCGCGTCTCAGCCCAGCTCGGCGACACCCCGGAGCAGGAGCGCTCCGAAATACTGAGTGATCTTGATGCTCACATCAGAGATGCTGTCGGAGGTGACGTACTATCTGCCAGCGAAGCGGATGTTCTGAACGTGCTCGAGCGGCTTGGCAACCCAAGTGAAGTTGCCCGGGAAGCACGTGGAGTCCGCGGCCATTATCAGCAGACCCCTCCCTCATCGAACCCCTATTGGGCAGAGCAGCGGAAGACGCCCGGCGCTCTCGAGGTTGGCGCGATCGTCCTGACTGCGCTCTTCTGGCCGATCGGACTCTTGCTGGCCTGGGTCTCCGCCCGCTGGAAAACCCGCGACAAGGCGATTGCCACGGTGTTTCCGCTCGCCTCGGGGCTAATTCTCCTCGCGCTTGCCATTGCAGGTGCCGTGGGATATAGCACGAGTGGCGAAAGCGTTTCGGTGGTCAGTGAGCAGCCTGAGTCAGGTTCTTCCGCTCCGCAAGATCCGGCACAGACTGAGCCGAGATCCCCGGCGGAGATCTCGGAACCGTCGGATGGCTCGGGAATCGGTAGCCGCTTTCTCGCAGTCGTGGGTTTCCTGCTGGGAGTCATCGCTGGTCCGTTCATCGGCGCGGTCTACCTGGCCGTCAAACTGCAACCGAGGGATGCTCCGACACACTCGGATCAGAGCTGGGACAACGGTGTGCCGGTACGGACCTGATGCCCACTTCCGCTCATAATTCCCCAACCGGAAACCCTCTGAATCCGCAGAAGTTTCTGTTGCGTGCTCTGGGACAATACATCAATTGTCTCTGGTCAACTTCATGAAACTCGGGTACTATAGTCCGCAAGAAATCGGGGTTCGGAAAATGTCGCGGTCGGTGGATCGCTTCTGCAACCTGAATTCCGTTCGTAAGTGGGCAGGAACCGCTCGGTTCCGAGGTGTCCCTTTTTTGATCAGTGCAAAGGAATATGGGTCATGGGTGATGTTCGAGACGTTCCGGACCGGGTGTCGTTGCTCTCCGGTGTTACTTCCCGACGGAGATTTCTTGCGCTGTCGGGTGGCACCGCTGCAATAGTGGCGATGGGATCGCTGCTGGCCGCCTGTGAAGCGGACGATGACGACGTCGCTGCCGTGGATGACGCGGACGCTGACGACGGTGAAGATGTTCCAGCTGATGAGCCTGATGAAGCCGAAGATGACGGCGACGATTCAGCCGAGGAACCGGACGACACCGAGGACGATTCAGCTGAAGATGAACCAGCTGACGACGAGGACGATTCAGAACCAGAAGCCGGTGGACGACTCGTGGTTGTCGGGACCGATGAGCCCGAGACGCTGAATCCGTATCTCACCCAGCTGGTTGTGGGTGGCGACATACTCTCGCTGGTGATGGACCCATTGCTTCAGCCTGATGATGAAGGTATTTATCAAGGTCGTCTGGCTGAGTCATACGATTTCTCAGATGATGGCCTCGTCTGTACCATGGAGCTGCGGGAGGACGTCGACTTCCACGATGGTTCACATTTCACCGCGGAAGACGTGCAGACCACCTATGAGACGATCATGGACCCAGACTTTGGAGCGTTCAGTCAGACGGGCTGGAGTGAACTGACCGACTTCGAAATCGTCGACGATTACACGATCGAAATGACGCTGGGCGGGCCGTACGCTCCATTCATTTCTGCAATTGGCGATACGTTCGTCATCTCGAGCAGTCTTGTCGAAGATGGCTATGAAAGCTTCCGGGAGGAATTCGGCCGCTCGCCGTGGGGATCAGGACCATATCTCTTCGAGGAGTGGTCTTCGGGAGAGCAGGTTCGCGTTACCGCGAACAACGACTACTGGGGCGGCGCTCCGAACATCGAGGAAGTCGTCTATCGTTTCGTTCCCAACTCCAACACGCTGGTGGTACAGCTGCAGTCCGGCGAGGCCGATCTCACCGGCTATGCCAGTGCCGAGCAGTTTCCAGAGTACGAGCAGATGGACGACAAGACCGTGACCGTGATCGATGGTCAGTCATGGTTCCATCTCGACCTCAAGAATTTCGGCTTCCTGATGGACCGTAATGTCCGCCAGGCGCTCGACTACGCCACTCCGAAAGAGCAGATCGTCGATCAGATTCTTGATGGACTGGGAACGGTGTCGATCGGCGATATCCCGCCGATCTCCTGGGCATTCAACCCGAATATCGAGCCACGTCCGTATGACCTCGACCGCGCCCGTGAACTTCTTGAGGAATCTGGCTGGGAAGAGGGTTCAGACGGCGTGCGAGAGAAGGACGGCGATCCGCTCTTCATCGAGATCTGGGGTGTCTCGGGCGACAGCCAGACGGAGCGAATGCTTCAGGTAATCGCCAATTCCTGGGAGCAGATCGGCTTCGATGTCGATCTCAATCTGCAGGATATCCGCACTATCTGGGGTCCGGAAGGCTATCAGTTCACCGAGGTTGAAACCGCTGGCGCGTACTCCTGGTACAACTACAACGATCCAGACAACATGTTCTACTGGCATAGCAGCCAGATCCCGGATGATCCTCAGGGTTCCGGCGGCAACCTGGTGGCCTACTTTAACGAGTTCGAGTATCAGGATGAGATCGATGATCTCACCGAGCGGGCGGCGACAACGGTTGACCAGGACGAGCGCCGAGAACTCTACTGGGAGATCCAGGAACTCCTGCACGAAGAGCTTCCAGTTATCTTCATCTACTGGGGCAGCCTGATCTTCGTCGCGCCGGAGAATCTGTCCGGGTTCGAGCCGAACGCGTTCACGCGCCTCTTCTACAACGTCAACGAGTGGCACTACACAAGCTAGCTGCCTGACGTCAGCGTGGTGCGGCGAGAAAAGATAGCCGCCCCCCACGACGGGGAAGGGACACGTCGCTCGTGGGCCGATTCATAGCGCGACGTTTGCTGGGAGCCATTCCCCTGCTCGTCGGCATCACCATAATCTCATTCATGTTCATGCACTTGATGCCAGGTGGACCTGATTCACTGTACGCCCGTAGCGGCCGTATGAATCAGGAGCAACTCGATGCGATTCGCCAGAACATGGGTCTCGATCAGCCCGTGGTGATTCAGTATGCCCGCTGGGTCGGGAATCTGGCGCGTGGTGATCTTGGGAACTCCTACGTTCAGTTTCGACCGGTGCGGGACATTATTCTGGAACGCTTGCCAAACACCATGTTGCTGGTCGGCGCCGGGCTGATCATCGCGGTAACGTTCTCCCTGATCTTCGGCATCGTGGCGGCAATCTATCAATACAGCTTTTTCGATCACCTCTTCAGCTTCGTCTCCTTCTTCGGTATGGCCATGCCTGTTTTCTGGTTCGGCCTGATGCTTCAGTTGCTCTTTGCGGTGCAGCTCGGGTGGTTACCTACGTCGGGAATGGGCTCTATGGATGACGGCGGCATCATCGAGCGAATTCGTCACCTGATCTTGCCAGCATCGGTGCTCGGGGTTGGCAGTATCGCGTTCTGGAGCCGGTACGTTCGATCGTCGATGCTCGAAGTGATCCGACAGGATTACATGCGGACCGCACGCGCCAAGGGACTGCGAGAGTGGTCGGTCTTCAGCCGTCATGCGCTGAAGAATGCCCTGATTCCGTTCGTCACCGTAATCGGGATCGATATTCCCCTCTACTTCGTTGGAGCAGTGGTGACTGAGACGATATTCAGCTGGCCGGGAATGGGTCGTCTGTTCTACGACTCGCTGAATGCCCGGGACTATCCTGTGTTGATGGGATTGTTGATCTTCTCGGCTGTACTGATCGTGATCGGGAACCTGATCGCTGATATCGCCTATGCCTACCTTGATCCTCGAATCAAGTACAGCTAGAGGAAGCAATCTGTGGAGAACGATCAGGCACATGGGAAGCTCGAGCTGAATCTAGCGCAGCGATCTCAACGGCGCAGTCACTGGTCGATCGCGTGGAGCCGGTTCAAACGACACCGGCTGGCGATGGTCGGCCTGGGAATGATTTCGGTCTTTACTTTTCTGGCCCTCTTCGCTCCGCTGATCGCTCCATATGGGATGGATGAGCAGGATCTGTTCAAAATCGCCGAGGGGCCGAGCGCTGAAAACTGGCTGGGTACTGACGAACTGGGGCGCGATGTGCTGTCTCGCCTCATCTACGGTGGTCGGATCTCACTGGCTGTCGGTCTCGGAGCTGCGCTGATTACCACTGTCGTCGGTGTGGTTGTCGGTACCACTGCCGGATACTTCGGTGGCTGGGTCGATTCCATCCTCATGCGTTTCATCGATCTGGTCCTGGCTTTCCCAGCGATCTTCATGCTTCTTATCCTGTTTTCGATTGTCTCCGCGTCGGTCTGGAACGTTATTCTGTTCCTTGGATTATTCTCATGGATGTGGCTTGCCCGTGTTGTACGTGGTGAACTTCTCTCGTTGAAGGAGCGAGAGTTCGTCGAAGCGGCACGTTCGATTGGAGCCAGTAACGTTCGAATTGTCAGCCAGCATCTCCTTCCAAATGTGGTGGCAGCAATTATCGTCTCGGCAACGCTGGCCATGGCGTTTAACATGATCGCCGAGGCCACACTCTCGTTTCTCGGGTTCGGCGTGCCGCCGAGTGTGCCGACCTGGGGCAATATGCTCACCGGCGCATCCAGCTTCTACCTGCGGGCACCGCTGCTCGCGGTGATGCCGGGTGTGGTGCTGGTACTGGCCATTCTGGCGATCAATTTCATTGGAGATGGATTGCGAGACGCCTTCGATCCGCAGTCTCGCTAATATGTAACGACTTTCGAGCAGGAGAAAGGAAACCGCCCTGTGTCTGACGCTTCTGTCGCGAACGAGGACCCGTCAACGCCAGCTCCATTGACCCCGGAGCAGATCGCCAATCAACAGGTACCGGAAGATCCCCGGATTTCCCCGGATGGATCCCGGATACTCTTCACCGTTCGCGCCGCCAGCAAATCCAGCGAACATCCCGTCTGCGCAATCTGGGCTGCGGATGTCGATTCCGGGGAGACCTTTCAGTTTTCCACCGGGGTCACCGCCGATACCGAGCCACGCTGGTCGCCAGATGGAAGCCGGATTGCGCTGCTGTCGGACCGGGCAGAGCGTGGCAAGCAGTCGGTCTATGTGATGCCTGCGGCCGGCGGAGAGGCGGTTCGGGTTTTCGATCAGGAGGGCGACATGGAGTCGCTCACCTGGTCTCCGGATGGCACGCGCCTCGCCGTTATCGTGACTGAACCGGAAACCGACGAAGAGAAGAAGCGAAACGAGGAGAAGGACGACGTCAACGTCTGGGATACCGACTACAAGTTTCAGCGCCTCTGGGTTCTGGACCCGGTCGCGAAGTCGGCTACGTGCGTATCGCCAGAAGGTAGGCACGTCGTTCGCTATGCCTGGGCGCCGGATAGCCTCCGGCTCGTGCTCAATCTCACGTCAACTCCGCGGATCGATGACATCTTCAAGAACACCGATCTCAGCGTCGTGACTCGAGATGGCGGAGAGACCATCAGCGTCCACTCCCCGTATGGCGACACGCATGATCTGGTCTGGTCACGCGACGGATCGAAGATCGCCTGGATCGGACCTGCCGGCCGGGTCGTGAATGCGGACTACGTCTACTCGATTTCTGTCGATGGTGGAGAACCGGTCTGCCTGACCGAAGGCTACGAGGGTACGGTGGAATCACTTCGGCTGCTGGGTGATGGCGACAGCCTGATCATTCATGGTGCCGAGAGTATCTACAGTGCGGTGTACCTGCTCGGCTGGGACGGCTCTATGCAGCAGCTCTACAGCACTCATGGAGATGGCTCACTGGCCGAGCCGCCGTCAGTCAGTCACGACGGCCAGCGCATCGCGTTCGTCGGGGAATCGATGAGCTCCCCACCGGACGTCTGGGTGTTCCAGACCGGGGCGGAAGACTCCAGCCCGAGCAAATTGACGAATCTGAACCCCGAACTTGGCAATGCAGCGCTCGGTGAGGCCGAACTGGTGCGCTGGTCGAGCGATGCCGACGTCGATATCGAAGGCATCCTCGTGAAACCGCATGGCTACAAGTCCGGCGAAAAGTACCCACTGATTGCGCTGGTTCACGGTGGCCCAACATGGCGCTGGACCGATGGATTCCACGCCACATGGGCCCAGTCACTGGCCGGCAACGGGTTTGCGATTCTGATGCCGAACCCACGCGGATCGACCGGACGCGGACCGGCGTTCTCCAACGCGATTTACAACGATGTTGGTGGTGGCGAGTTCCGGGACATGATGACCGGGGTCGACGCCATGATCGAACGAGGCATCGCCGATCCTGATCGACTCGGTGTCGGTGGTTGGTCATGGGGCGGCTACATGACCGGCTGGACGATCAGCCAGACGAACCGCTTCAAAGCCGCGATCATGGGTGCTGGATTGCCGAACATGGTGAGCGACAACGGGATCGGTGATATCCCGACTGCGAACCTCTCCTACTTCGAGAAAACGGTCTATGAGGATCCCGAGCCGTACTGGGAACGGTCAGCGATCAGACATCTCCGGAACGCCACGACGCCGACCCTCATCCTGCACGGTGAGGAAGATCGCCGGGTGGCAATGCCGCAGGGGATGGAACTCTACACCGGGTTGAGAACACTCGGTATCGAGACCCAGTTCGTTACCTATCCGCGCGAGCCGCACGGAATACAGGAGACGAAACATCAGATCGATCTGATCCAGCGTGTGATCGACTGGTATACGAAGCATTTGAAAGACTGAGTGCAGGCAGGTCTGGTGTGATAGCCTTTTGCCCGATTTCCGGTCATGGATTGGCCCCGTGACCGGGCCGGGCGCCACAGTCCACAGGTAGGAGTCCCATCATTCAGGATCAACGTTCACGCGCGCAGCAATGGGCTTCTGAGGTTCTCTCTCGTCCGGATGTTGTTTTTCTCGACACCGAGACGACAGGGCTCGATGACCGTGCCGAGTTGATCGACATCGCTATCGTCGATCGCGACGGCCGAGTTCTGCTCGACACGCTTGTTCGGCCCTCTGACGAGATCCCCGCAGACGCGACCGCGATTCACGGGATCGATGAGGCAGCGGTGTCCGACGCGCCGACCTGGGATGAGGTCTACCCACTGGTTGGCCGGATTCTCGACCGGGCCGGACCTGTGGTGGTCTACAACGCCGACTTCGACTCCCGCGTGATCAGTCAGACTAACGCGATATACGGCCTGCCTGATTTTCAGGTCGAATGGCACTGCGCGATGAAGCAGTTTGCCGCCTACGCAGGCGACTGGCACGAGCGGTACGAGAACTGGCGCTGGCACAAGCTTATGGTTGCCCTCGAAATGATGGGCCAGCCGATTCCGGACGTTCAGCATCGGGCTCTGACTGATACCCAGGCGTCCCGCCATATCGTCATGGCGATGGCCGACGGGATTACCCCAGGCGATGCCGAGCGAGCACGAACATCACCTACGAACGTTCCCGCCGTTATCGTGGTCGACGATGAGGAGCGGCAACGACGATCCGAACAGGAACCACTTCGCCCGGACGTCATCCAGGACAGTGACCGGGAGCGATTCGGGCAGGATCCACGTGGCTGGGAAACCCGTTCTGGCAGCTTCCCTGGTGGGCAGTACACCGTCATTTCTACAAACCAGAAAGGGTGCTCTTCCGGTGCGCTCGTGGCCACGCTCATCGGCGGCGCCATCGCGATCGGCGTGGGCTGTTGCGCCTTCTTCTACCTGTTTGCTCAGTTCGTGTTCTAGGACATCGCCCTGGCCGGCGAACCGGTCTGGAATGCACACGCGGGTGGAGTGGTGGGTCGAACGGCCCTCACCCCGGCCCTCTCCCAATACTGGGACAGGGAGAGAACTAAACGCTCCGCGTTGCGGGAGTGGACACATTCGGCTTCGCTCA
>REEK01000140.1 GCA_007695115.1 Sphaerobacteraceae bacterium | reverse complement strand
CCTCGCCGATGACGCCAGCGCGTTCTTCATCGTCAGATTCTTCTTCAACCTCGCGGGCGATACCGCGGACACCGGTGCGACCCTCACCGCGGACGCCGTCCTGGCCATTCTCGCGAGCTACTCCACGCACACCGGTTTCACCGTCGCCACGAACGCCAGTGCGGCCCTCGCCGAGGACGCCGTCACCATCTTCGCTCTCACCGCGGACACCGGTGTGTCCTTCGCCGTGGACACCGTCCCCATCCGGATTCACTCCGCGGATTCCGTCTGCGAACGCCCCTTCGGCCTCACCGAGAACTCCGGTGTATCCCACGCCGTCAGCTGTGGGCGTCCCAATCCATTGAGATTCCTTTGCGATGCCCCTGACTCCGGTGAGCCCCTGCCCGATGACCCCGTCCCCTTCGTAGAACGGGTTCGACTCTCCGCGAACGCCGGTCCGTCCGCGCCCGAGAACCCCGGCGGATCCGTCGCGAGCACCGCTGGCTGCGTCTGAGATTGATGTATGGCTGTCTCCAACGACGCCGGGACCGCCGGACAGGTGCTTGCCGACCAGTGCCGGCATATGACCGTCGCCGTCGTCTTTACTCCAGTCAAGCGTGTTGAACAGGAGGTTGGAATATTCAACCCCTGTGCCTAGAACCTCGGTGGTCGTCGCCTCGGTCTCACTGATCATCGAAATGAAGGTCGGGCCAAACGCCCCTGGATTCTGAAAATTGGTATCAGAGAAGACCGCGGTGGCGCCTTGTGCGCCGTTCAGCGACATGAGCCGCAATGGCGGCTCGCCAGAATCGCTTTCCGCCCGGACCTCATTTTCGGAGCCTTGAGGCCCCATACTTGCCGCCAGAGCTCCTACGGCAAGTCCTCCTGCCAACTTCATGAATGATCGGCGACTCTTTGGACCGCCTGCGTTCCCCGTCACTCGTGTCGTTGTTTCGTCTCGTTCTGCCACTGAAACCATCCCCTTCGATCCCGACCGTTCCTGCGGTCGGTTCCTCGCTCGGCCGTCGAGCGGATCCCGTTTTCCGACATGCCAGACTTGAACTCGACCTCTGACCCGTTCATGGAGCACGACAGATCACCTCAGCACTCCTGATGAAGTTTCCATCCTGCCTTGAATCAGGCATAGGCATGCGCGACTGGCATAGATATGACACTAGCGCAACTGAGCTCCTGCTGTCAAGAGTTGTGTAACGACAAATCAACCCGTCGCTAAGTTGAACGTCGGACAAGTTCTGGTAAATTAGAGGTGATGTCGAGGAACATTGATGTGGTGCGAAAACGTGACAAGGAATCAGCCTGCGAAACACGATGATTCCTTGTCCCCGTGCTTGAACGTGACATGGTTGGCGGAGTTCTGTGAAGCAACTTCGAGATTCGGCGGAACCATTTGCCTCGTCCTTCGTTTACATGCTGATAACGGTGCAGCACGCTGCCCGATTCAGGCTGTGAGCAAAAACTGATCGCTGATTTCGATTCCTGAAAAACCGAAAGAACACCGATGCCTACAAACCGCCGCTGGATGCTTGCTCTCTTCGTCCTTGCCTGCGTCATCGCCGCTCCTATGCATGCACCAGGGGCCGGTTTTGCCGACGAACCGCACGACGTCGTCTCCGAATCGAATTCGCTGGATCGTGACCCGGCGGATCCTTTCTGGGATGGGTATCTCTTCCCTGGAGATGAAGTCGTACATGCTGGCTGGTTCTCGCGTTACCGTGCTGGTGGATATCTGCCAGATCCGGACGAGTACGTTGCGCGACTCGGTGCCGGTCTAGACACAGGTGGCGGGGAGCCGTTCGATTACTCTCTTCTGATTGCCGATGGTTCACGGGTCTTCCCTCTGGCACGCGGAAGTTTCCGGATCTCTCAGGAATTCGGTTGCGTGCCATTCGATCCTGGTTACTCCCAGCCAGATTTCTGTCCACCTGATCGCCCCAGCTTTCATCATGGGGTCGATTTCGCCGCACCCGAGGGCGAAATCATTTACGCTGCCGCAACCGGAGTCGTGAACTTCGCGGAAATCGACAAGTCGAACGATGCCGGAAACTCGGTCATCCGGATCATTCACGATGGTGTGAACTCCGGATACGCCACTGAGTACTTTCACTGGCGGAAGAGTTTCGTGGAGGCTGGTGACTATGTCATCGCTGGCGAACCGATCGGAGAGATCGGGTCGGTCGGGTATTCCTCCGGGCCGCATCTGCACTTTGGCGTCTTCGATTCAGGAGCGGCCGAGTACATCGATCCAATGGATTGGCTGATTGAGAGCGAATCGCTCCAGATCGCAGTCAGTACCGGCGGTGTCGGCGGCGGTGATGGTGTCATGCAGTGGGCAACGCTGATTCGAGAAGCATCGGATCGTTACGGCATTCCGGCTGGCCTGATTGCGGCGATCATCACGGTTGAATCAAGCGGGAATCCAGAAGCTGTCTCGCCGGTAGGTGCACAGGGGCTGATGCAGGTCATGCCGATGCATCTGGAGCGATACGAGATTCCAGCCAACAAATGGCGCGATCCGGCGACGAACATCGATGCAGGCACTCGACTTCTTTCAGAGCTCGTGGCCCAGTACGGCACGCTGACCGGCGCAGTCGGAGCGTATTTCGGACATGGCTGTGACGTCCTTGGAACCTGTACCGAGGACTATATTGCCGCGGTGTTCACCTGGTTCTCCCACTATGTGCCCATCTTCGGAGACGTGGCACTCGATGCGAGTGAGTTCGAGGTGCCGGCACCGAACGGGGACCATTCGGCGAACAACGACTATGGATCGGCATCTCCATCTCAGGGGGTTCCGGCTTCGCAGTCTCCAGCGGCACCTGCGCCGTCGCCGACGCCGAAGCCAACTCCCACTGTGCCGGCGGCAAGTTCGCAGCCAGTCACCCCTTCATTGACTCCGCCTGTCTATGACCCACCAGCGACGCCGCCTGCATCTGAATCACCGGTGGACGATCAGTCTGATGACCAGGTTGCGGAGGAGCCGACGCCGACAGTGCCCGCCCCGGAACCAGAGCCGACCGCGGAACCGGTGCCGACCACGGAACCGGAGCCAACCCCGGTTCCAACAGAGGAGCCATCGGATGACGGCGACGAGATACCTGATGATGCTCACGGTCTTGCTGATACACAGACGGTGGAGGCATTCGAGAGTCTCTGGACGATTGATCCCGATGCCGGTGTCGTGCTTCGCGAGAGTCTGGAAGATAGTCCGCTGATTGCCATGATCTCCGTTAATGCAGAACCATGGGCAATTGCCGCAACCGAGGAGCACATCTGGGTGGTGAGTGGCGCCAGTCAGACGGCTCAGCGAATTGATGTGATGACCAATGAGGTGGATCTTACGGTGGAGTTCGACGCCAGTCCGGTCGGTATCGTGAATGCCGAGCAGGAAATCTGGATTGTGCTGAGCGATACGCAGAAGCTGGCGCGTCTCGATCTGGACAGCCTGGAGCTTTCCGGTCACATCGAACTCTCGGGTGAACCGTGTAATCTCTGGTTCGATGAGTCGACTCGAGAATTCGTCGTGAAGATCTGTGACCAGGATGAGCCGGTAATCGTTCCGCTACCGGAAGACCCCGAATAGTAGCCCTGCTTGACGAGACTCCCGTCGCGCCAGAGAATGCGGTGGTGCCGAGATACCATCGATACCTGACACGGCGGGAGTTTTTCATGTCTAGCGATATCAACGAGATCAAGGAACAGATCGCAATCGAAGTCCGACGGATGCATTCGCGTCTGATCGATATGTCCCAGACGATGCACGCCAATCCGGAGCTCGGCTTTGCGGAGCACAAAGCTGCTGAGATGCTGACCGGTGAATTGGAAGAGCATGGCTTCGAGGTCGAGCGCGGAGTAGCCGGGATGGACACGGCGTTCGTGGCGACCTATGGTGAAGGTGAGCCAGTTGTCGGGATCATCGCTGAATACGATGCGCTGCCGAAGATCGGCCACGCCTGCGGGCACAATCTGATCGGCACCTGGGCGATCGGGGCTGGTATCGCGTTGCGCCGGGCGATGCCCGACCTGAAAGGGACCATCAAGGTCATCGGCAGCCCGGCCGAAGAAGGCGGCGGCGGCAAGGTGATTCAGGCCGAAGCCGGTGTCTTCAATGGCCTCGACGCCGCGATGATGATGCATCCGCGAGATCGGACGTATCTGGACCGCGGCTCGCTGGCGGTGACCCCATTCGAGGTCGAATTCTTCGGAAAACCGGCCCACGCTTCGTCGAGCCCCGAGAGTGGGGTCAATGCGCTGGATGCGGTGATTCAGGTCTTCAACTCGATCAATGCCCTCCGACAGGCGTTCAAGCCAAACACCCGGGTTCACGGCGTCATTACCCATGGCGGCGATGCCGCCAACGTAATCCCCGAGTACACCTCGGCATCGATTCTGGTTCGGGCTGACGATCAGGCCTATCTCGATGAGCTGAATGAGAAGTTCCGGAACATCGTCAATGCAGCAGCCCTGGCAACCGGATGCGAGGTCAAGATCACCGAGGGGCTTACCTACCAGCAGCGTGTCTGCAACACGAAGCTGGTTGAGACGTTCGGGGAGAACCTGACTGCGCTCGGCTTTGACTACGAAGTCCCGCCGGCTGGTGCGGGGGTCGGCTCGAGTGACATCGGCAATGTCAGTCAACTGGTGCCAACGATTCACCCGTACCTTCAGATTTGCGAAAACGGAGTCGGTGGTCACACTCAGGCGTTCGCTGAAGCGTCGAAGAGCGAACGTGCCGATCAGCTAGCAGCTGATGGAAGCATCATGCTGGCGTGGACTGCGGCGGACGTTCTGCTGAGACCAGAGCTGCGTGAGGAACTTCGATCGACGTTCCAGCGGCAACTGGGGCGGGAACCAGCGAAGGGATAGACAACCCAGCGCGCTCTTGGCTGCCGATTCGGTAATAATGGCTGGCCCGGAAGTTGCACTTGTGGTCTCTGCGATCGATCGTAAGAGATTTTTGTGCATTCCAGGAAACGGGCCTGCAACACGTCATGAGTGAGCGACACACGGAGAGCGACAACCCGGAGCAGCACAATAGCCAGCGGCAGGCGATTCGACTCGGAGATATTCCGGCGGTACTCGCATGGAAGGTCGCGGCAGTGCTGGCTACAGCGCTGGTCGTTGCCGTCCTGTTCCTCGACATCATTGGATTGATGATCCGACCACTCGGTGTGCTGTTCGCGGCAATCGTCGTTGCCTTGACGCTTGCCCCGATAGTTGACTGGCTGGAGCGGTTTCTCCCGCGGCTGGCCGCGGTGCTCTCGGTCTATTTTGCGCTGATATTGATCCTTGTGGGGTTCGGATTCGTTCTGGTGCCTCCAGTGGTTACTCAGGCGATGTCGCTGGTCGATAATTTTCCCGAACATTATGAGAACGTGCAACTCTGGCTGGCCCGCGAAGCGGGGATGGATGTTGAAAACGATATGGAGGAACTGGCGAGTTTTGCTGCCCCGCTGGCTGATCAAATCTTGACGGTTCCGATGATGGTCGTGACGACCGGTGCAGAGTTCCTGGTTGGATTCTTCGTCTCGCTCTACTGGCTTCACTCGATGCCACGATCCAAGGCGTGGGTGCTTTCCCTGTTTCCGCCGCACCGGAAGGATTCCGCTGACAGGATCATGCAGCGAGTGAGCGGCCGCATGGGTGGGTATATGCGCGGCGTGGTGTTCACCGGCGTGGTAGTTGGTACCGCAGTCTTCGTCGGTTTGACGATCCTTGGACTCGAATACGCACTTCTTCTGGCTTTGCTGGCGTTTCTCGGTGAGTTCTTCCCCAACGTCGGCCCGATTCTCGCCGGCTTTCCCGCAGTGGCCATTGCGTTCTTTGAATCTCCGGGGCTCGCTGTTGTCGTGCTGATTTTCTACCTGGTGATTCAACAGCTCGAGTCGTACATCCTCGTACCGATGGTCATGATGAATACACAGGCTCACATCCCTCCGCTGGTGACGACATTCGCGGTGTTTTCCGGGTTCTTCGTCGGAGGAGTGCTCTGGGCGATTCTGGCGATTCCGCTGTCTGGTGCAATTCTGACGCTCGCCACCGATGTCATAGCTCCGGCGATCCGTGAGCGTACAGGTGGTCTTCCTCCGGATAGTTCAGCTGAAACGATCAGGTCCGTGCGGATAGATCACGATGGAGTGGACCTGGAACTCGAGGAAAACCCCCGGTGACGGTCGACGTTGTGTTGCCAGGTGATCAGGAAATCTCCGGGTTAGGAATCTCCGGCGCGTGACCTCTCTTGTACACCATCAACGTTCGATTGAAGGTGATCACTACGGTTCCGTCCTGCTTGTAGCCGGTGGTCTTCACCGTCACGATCCCGACGTTCGGACGTGACTTCGACTCCCGGGCACTCAACACTTCTGACATGGAGTAGACGGTGTCGCCTTCGAACAATGGATTCGGCAAACGCACCTCGTCCCAGCCCAGGTTCGCCATCACATTATGAGAGACGTCGATGACACTCTGTCCGGTGACCAGAGCCAGTGTGAAGGTGGAATCGACCAGAGGTTGGCCAAACTCGGTCTGAGCGGCGTAGTGATGATCGAAATGGATCTTTGCGGTGTTCTGCGTCAACAGGGTGAACCAGATATTGTCAGTCGTCGTGATAGTCCGCCCTAGCGGATGGCGATAGATATCGCCGATCTCGAAATCCTCGTAGAATCGACCTTCCCAGCCTGGTTTCACCGTCATGTACTTCTCCTGTTGAACCCTTTACGTGTCACGTTCGGCCCATCCTAGCATGAAGATCCGACGGCAACGTGCCTGCTTCAGAATTGTCGAATGTTTCTTGTATTCGAGTGATTCAAACCAGTAAGATGATTCATGGAAATCGAATCATTGTTGTCACCGATTGGAACCTGATGAACAGCCCGGATGAACGAGATGAACTGATCGAAATGTTTGCACAGGTCACTCACGACCTCACGACCATGATGCACCTGCACATTGCCAGCGAGTGGCCGGAGCACGAGCTCTCGATGGCGCAGTTCAAGGCGCTGGTTTTTCTCTCTGGTGGTTCGGCACGTATGGGGGACCTGGCCCGATTCCTGGGGATCAGCCTCTCCTCGGCAACGAATCTCGCTGACCGGCTGGAGTCAAAAGGGCTGGTTCAGCGAGACCACGATCGTGAGGACCGCCGGGTGGTGACATGCGAGCTCACCGCTGAAGGTCGCCAGACGATCAACCGGTTCTGGCAGATCGGCCGTCAGCAGATAGAACAGCTTACCGAAGCGCTGAGTGACTCCGAGCTGCGCCGGATCATCGATTCCCTCCAGCTCCTCTCGGGCTCCTGGAAGCACTACACCGAGGAAATCTCTCGGGAGCGTCGCAATCCCTAGAGCCGGAAGACTATTTCCCTGACCACTGAGAATCCGGAAGGGATCACTGTGTCACGATTTATTGAACTTTCACTCAAGCGGGCATCCGTCACGCTGCTGATAGCCTTCGCGCTGGTCGGCGGCGGAGTGTTCGCGATGCTGAATATCAATCAGGAGCTCACTCCTGATCTCGAGTTCCCTATCGTCACCGTTATTACGCAGGCACCGGGAGCATCTGCCGAAGATGTCGCCAATGAGGTGACAGTACCGCTGGAGACAGCGATCGGGAATGTAAACGGACTCCGGACGTTGAACACCGTCTCGGCTGACAACGTCTCGATCATGGTTGCACAGTTCGATTTCGACCATGACATGATGCAGGCAGAGCAGCAGATATCGAGTGCGGCGTCGGGGGCCAGTCTCGGAGATGTTGCCGGGAACCCGAATGTTTCACGACTGAATCTGAACCAGACACTTCCTGTCGTTCAGGCCAGCCTGTCCGGTGATCTGGATATTCCGGAGCTGGAGCGAATTGCCCAGCAACAGATCGAGCCGGAGTTGCGCTCGATTGATGGAGTGCAGAATGTCGATGTGCTGGGTGGCCTCACCCGGCAACTGCTGATCCGTTTCGACCCGGAGCAACTCGCTGCAGTCGGTGTCTCGCCCGATGACATCTCCAATGTACTCCAGGCCAATAACATTACGGCCCCGGTTGGTGATCTCGGTGATGGTAGTGAGTCTCGATCTGTCCGGGTCGACTCCGGCTTCCGCACTATCGAGGAGATCGAGTCGCTGATTGTTGGCGTAACCGACCCGGATCCGCCGCATATCATTCGGCTGGGCGATGTCGCCACGGTCGAAGCGGAAGACATGCCCGCTGGCAGCATATCCCGTACGAACGGTCTTCCGAGTGTTGGTATCGCCGTCACCAAGACCCAGGATGGCAATACCGTTTCTGTCGGTAACGATGTGATCGAGCTTCTCGATGAGATCGAAGCTACGTTGCCAGAGGGTGTCCAGGTCGACATCATCCTCGATCAGAGCGTGTTTATCGAGGAGGCGATCTCTGGATTGTCCCGGGATGCGCTGATTGGTGCGGCCGGTGCAGTTCTGGCCGTATGGGTGCTGCTGCTGAGCTTCCGAAGCGCGATTATCGCCGGTGTATCGATTCCGTTGTCGGTGCTGTTCGCGATCATGGTCCTCTACTTCCAGGGCTTTACGCTGAACATTCTGACGCTGGGTGGTCTGGCGATCGCAATCGGCCGGGTCGTCGATGACTCGATTGTTGTGCTGGAGAATGTCTACAGACATATCCAGGAAGGAGATGATCTCGACACAGCGATCGTCAGTGGCGCCAGAGAGATCGCGGTTCCCGTAATCGGTTCTACGCTAACCGCGATCGGTGTGTTCGTGCCGCTGATCTTCGCTAGCGGTATAGCCGGGGTTCTGTTCCGTCCGTTTGCGCTAACGGTGACGATCGCGCTGATCGCATCGACGGTCGTCGCCCTTACGATCGTTCCGGTGATTGCCAAGTTCTGGATTGGACGATCAGTTCTCGGTACGCAGCCAAAAGAAGAACAGGATACGTTCCTGCAGCGGATCTATACCCCGGCGCTGCGCTGGTCGTTGACGTATCGATTCACGACGTTGGCAATCGCGCTGGTGCTGTTTGTTGGCAGTCTTGGCTTGCTGGCGATCGTTCCGACAACGCTCCTTCCCGAAGAAGGCGACCCGGAGTTCGGGGTCGGAGTTTCCCCGCCACCTGGTGTGGGGACGACCGAGGAGATCATCGAACTGGCGATTGCTGGTGAAGAGGTCATCGAGAGCCTTCCGAACATCGACACGTACAACACGAGTGTCACGCTCGGTGGTGGTGACGACGTGTTCTCGCTGGGACGGGCGCTGACCGGCGGCGGGACCCGTGGGGTCGACTATTTCATCCAGGTCGACGAAGACGCCGATGTTCCCGCGTTGCGGGAAGAGGTTCGCGAGGGGCTGGAGGCCCTGGGTGATGATCTGCAGGTCTCGCTACAGGGTGGTGGAGATCAATCGCAGAGCCAGCTACAGGTGTCGGTGATTGGTGACGATAACGATGAAGTGCGTGAGATCGCTGCTGAGCTCCTGGTCCTGCTACAGGATATCGACGGCCTCGAGGAACTGACCAGCGCCGCCGCAGCCGAGCAGGATGAGATCATCATCGATGTTGATCCTGATGCGGCGATGGGCGCGGGTGTCTCTGCTGCCGAAGTGTCTCAGCAAGTTCGTCAACTGCTGGTCGGTCAGGACGTAACATCTGTTCGCCTCGACGATGAGCGACAGGAGATGTCGGTCATCCTGACCGCGGACGTCGAAGCACTGGACACCATCGAAGAACTCGGTTCGCTGCTGGTCGGAGTTGGCGAACGGTCTGTTCAACTGAGCGAAATCGCCGAGATTCGTGAAGAATCCGGCCCGGCGCAGATCACACGACAGGACCAGCGGGTTGCTGGAATCGTTCAGGGGCAGATCAGTGGCCGTGAGACCGGCGAAGTGCAGAGCGATATCGACGACCTCATCGCCCAACTGGACCTGCCAGACGGTGTCAGCGTCGAGTATGGCGGCGCGATTCAGCAGTTCGACGAAGGTTTCGAACAGCTGCTGATTGGTATCGCTGCGGCGATCGTCATCGTCTACGTCATCATGGTGATCGTCATGGGGTCGCTGATCTACCCGTTCATCATCATGTTCACGCTCCCGCTAACGGCAATCGGGGCACTGGCCGCTCTGGCTGTGACGGGACGCCCGCTCAGTCTGGCCGCGCTGTTTGGTCTGCTGATGCTGGTCGGTATCGTGGTGGCGAACGGGATCGTGCTGATCGACTTCATCAACCAGTTGCGCGCTCGGAAGATGTCGCTCTTCGATGCGTTGCTGGAAGGTGGTCGGCTCCGGGTCCGTCCGGTCCTGATGACGGCAATCTCCACGATTCTGGCCCTGCTGCCGATGTCGCTAGGCCTCACTGAAGGAGCCGAGATCGCTGCCGATCTTTCGATCGTAGTGATCGGTGGACTGATCAGTGCCACCCTGCTGACGCTGGTTGTTGTGCCGGTGATCTACAGCGTGATCGAGTCTGCTCGCTTCCGCCTGGTGGGTGGTGACGATGGTGGCAATGGCGGCGGCCCAAACGGTGGCGGTGAATCATCACCGCCACCCTCTGACGCCGATTCTGCACCCCGAATGAAGCCAGCTTCCCCGATTCCGCCGCTGAAGCGGTTAGAATAGCGGAAACGGACCGCGCTCGATATTGGGGAAGGGGACCAGGTGAAGAGCCAGATCACGCACCTCGAATGCACGTACTGTGGGGAGACGTATGATCATCGTCAGTTGATGACGACGTGCCCGGCCTGCGGGAAAGTGCTGTATGCACGCTACGATCTGCAGGCCGCAAAGGCAACGATGACGAAAGAAGCGCTGAAGGATCGTCCGTGGAATCTCTGGCGTTATTCCGAGATCATGCCGGTCGAAGATCCCGCTCATGCGGTGACGCTCGGTGAGGGTGGGACGCCGCTGCATGAGGCTCCGAAGCTTGGGGCTGACTTCGGCTACGATCGTCTTCTGATCAAGGACGAAGCGCTCAATCCAACCGGAAGCTTCAAGGCACGCGGTCTCGGCGCTGCCGTGGCCCGGGCCAGTGAGCTGGGTGCAAAAACCGTGGCAATGCCATCTGCCGGGAACGCGGCCGCGGCAATGACTGCCTACGCTGCCCGGATGGATATCCAGGGAATCGTTGCGATGCCGGTCGACGCACCAGAGGTCATGAAGGCTGAGTGTCACATGTACGGCGCGCATGTACTCCTGGTCAAAGGGTTGATCAACGACTGCGGCGCCTTGATTCGTCGCGGCGCAGACAAGCATGGCTGGTTCGATTGCTCAACGTTGAAAGAGCCGTATCGCCAGGAAGGCAAGAAGACGATGGGGCTCGAGATCGCCGAGCAACTCGGCTGGCGATTGCCCGACGCGATGATTTACCCCACAGGTGGTGGTACTGGCATCGTCGGTATGTGGAAAGCGTTCGACGAACTGGAGCAGATGGGTCTGATCGGTTCCAAGCGCCCGAAGATGATCTCCGTTCAGGCCGAAAATTGTGCGCCGATTGTTCGTGCCTTCGAGAAAGGCGAGCGACACGCGGAGCTCTGGGAAGGCGCCACGACCGTCGCCCCAGGTATGCGAGTTCCGGTCGCAATTGGCGACTACCTGATTCTGGATGCAATCCGCGAGAGCGGCGGCACGGCGATCGCAATCTCTGACGACGAGATACTGCAGGGCGTCGACATGCTGGCCAAGCGTGAAGGCTTCTTCGCCTCGCCGGAGGTCGGATCTGTGGTGATTGCCGCGAAGAAGCTGCGTGAATCCGGATTTCTCAAACAAGACGATGAAACCGTGATCTTCTCATGCGGAAGTGGACTGATGCACACTGATCTGGTCCACGGTGACTTCCCGGTGCTGGAGAAAGATGCCCCGGATCCGGGCGAGTACATCCGGTCAGCCTAAATCGGCTGGCACGTCGGGCAGATTTTGGTTCCGCGCTGGCCGATGAGTTCGCGGACGATCGGCGTCCCACAGCGATGACAGGGATCGTCCACCGATCTTGAATAGATCTGCAGCCGGGAGAGATTTTCTCCCGGCTCTCCGTTTCCATCTCGATAGTCCCGCAGTGTCGTTCCACGGTGCTCCAGCGCACTGCTCAGCACCAGGCGGATTTCATGCAGGAGACGTTCACACTCATTTGCGGATAGATCGCACGAATGTCGTCTCGGGTGAATCCCCGCACGGTACAGTGCTTCGTCCGCGTAGATGTTGCCGACGCCGGCAAGAAATTGCTGGTCCAGCAGCAGTGGTTTGAGGATTCGTTTCCGTCCCTGGAGCATGGCCGTGAACTTCTCTGCCGTGAGTTCTGGTTCGAGCGGTTCGGGTCCAATCGAATCGTCGAAGATGGCGTACTGATTCTCCGTCAGGAGTGACCACCGGCCGAACTTTCTGACATCGCGGTAGCGGACCTGTTTGCCATTCTCCAGATCGAGCCACAGATGAACATGGGCGTCCGCCGGGACAACGGGATCGACGATCGAGACCTCGCCGGTCATCCGGAGATGAATGGTCACGACATCGCTCGTCGAGAGATGTAGCAGGATGAACTTGCCCCGTCGACCGACGCGAGTGATCCGGCTATCGATGAGCCGTTCCCGAAATTCCTCGACGTCTGGCGTAGCGACGCATCGCTGATATTCCCCGACGTGGACGCCGGCGATCGTGCGCCCGGCCAGATGTGGCTGAAGCGTTCTTCTGACTGTCTCGACTTCTGGAAGTTCGGGCATTTTCCCCTCCGAGTTTGCTAGGGTAGAGTATAGAGTCTGAGGGATGGAGAATGCCGAGAGAATGGGGAAGGAAAGACGATGGACGAGTGCATCTTTTGCAAGATTGCTCAAGGAGATATGCCAGCCGATACGGTCTACCAGGATGAGCGGGTGACGGCGTTTCGCGATGTCTCGCCCCAGGCGAAGACTCATGTTCTGGTGATACCGAATGTTCACTATGATTCATTGAACGAGGCCAGCGCCGACGAATCGGATCTTCTGGCGCACGCACTGAGGATCTGTGCGATGGTCGCGCGGGATGAGGGAATCGATCAGTCCGGGTATCGGGTACTGACCAATATCGGGGACGAGGGCGGACAGAGCGTATCTCATCTGCATTTCCATGTGATGGGTGGACAGGAACTGACCGGCAAACTCGCCTGATTCGGCTATCGTTCAGGCGCACGATTCCGGGTAGAATAGTTTGCAGCAACTCGTGGTGATGAATCGGCGATGAATATCTACCAATGAACAGAGGGACCGGTGCTCTACGACTTTCTTGCGGGAAACCTGCCGATATCGCTTGTCATTCTTGCGGCAGTCGGGGGATGGGCCTATCGAAACCGGTCTTCGATTTCACTGGCGATGAATGATCCGCAGCGACACTGGGCCATCGTTGCCAGGGTTGCGGTCATTTCCACCGCTCTGTTCTTCGTCTGGGTCACCGCGCTGGACAACTGGCGTCAATTGCTCGGCTATATCGTGGTTACCGGACGGCAATTCGCCGCCGATCCATTCGAAGCGGCCACCACTCCAGACATGCTGCGCTATGTCTCGCTGGCGCTTCTGGCCGTGTCGGTGATTAGTGTCGCGCTGATGTACGCCCGGCACCTCGGGTCGTATGCGTTTCTGATCATCTGCCTGACGTTCGTTCCGCTGTTCGCGCTGACGTTCAACGAGATCCGGATCAGCGCCGACGCCTTCCTGCGACTTTCGGAGTTCGCGCTGGAGAATCCATCGTTGCTGGATGCCGGTTCGATTCTGTTCTGGGCAGCGGGGATGTTCGTAATCATCGCGGCGGTGGTGATGACCGCATACCTGACGTTGTTCGGGCTGGTGGCACTTCCACTGCGGATCATATACGGAACGACCGTTGCTCCGAAAAAAGAAGAACTCGCCCAGATCTTCAAGTCTTACGAGCGACGAGCTCGCGAATCCCGGCGTGAAGATGCTGGTGGACATGACGGATCCGGTGTGAACGGCGATGCCACAGCCCGTTCCTGAACGGCTTACTCCGCGTCGTTCTGGGTGGCACTGGCTTTCTCAGCAAGGTCGGTAATCCGAAGTTCGGCGCGATCGAGCATGGCGTTGCATTGTTCGATGACCTTCATCCCGAACTCGTACTCGACAACTGCCTCTTCCAGGCTCAGCTCACCGGCTTCCAGCCGGGCTACTGATGCTTCCAGCGCCTGAACCAGTTCTTCATAGGATGGGTTCTCCGGTAGCGATCGCGCGGAGTCGTTCTGGTTGGTGTTATCAGGCATTACGCTTCTCTTTCATCGCTGATTCAGGGGTCGCATCTTCGACCCTTACTCGGGCGCTGCCATCGTGGAAGTCGAGACGCAGGGACTGTCCATCTTTCAGCGCCGCGGTGCCGGTAATCCGGCTCCCATCCGCGCCATCAGTCACCATTGCATACCCTCGAGCCAGCAACGTGCGTGGGTCTAGCAACTTCAACTGCTGTTCCCTGTGGTCGATTCTGGTTCGCTGACGGTGCAACGTATCGCTGAGCTGTCGATGCAGGGAGTCTGTCAGGCGATCGACACGCAGGCGTTCCTGCTGGAGCGTCCATTTCGGATCGAATCGAGTGAGCCGATGGTGCTCGCCCTGGATTCTTCCCTGTTCTGCAGCAATTCGGCGAGAAATCAGCGCAGTGAGTGTCTCTGAGCGAGACCGCAGATGCTGGACGTACTCGCGGATGTGCGGTGCAACCAGTTCAGCAGCAGCTGACGGGGTGGGAGCCCGCTGATCGGCGACCAGATCACAGAGCGTGACATCTGTTTCGTGACCGATTGCGGAGACGACCGGAATGGGAGATCGGTAGACAGCCCGGATGACACGTTCGTCGTTGAAAGCCCACAAATCTTCGATGCTGCCACCACCTCTGGCGATGACAATCACATCTGCGCGGCCGTCGGCGATGATCCGGTCCAGTGCGGCAATCACCGACGGCGGCGCCAGATCTCCCTGGACGATTGCTGACGACAGCAGTAGCTCTCCGAGCGGATAGCGCCGGCTCAGGACGTCCTGAATATCGTGCCAGACCGAGCCTGTTGGAGAGGTGATGACGGCGATCGTTTTCGGGTAGTCGGGGAGCGGACGTTTCCGGGATGGATCGAAGAGGCCTTCCTGCTCGAGCTTGCGTCGAAGCTCTTCCAGTTGCAACTGCAGGAGGCCGGCGCCTTCGGTGACGACCTGGTCGACATAAAGCTGATAGGTCCCGAAGTTGGGATAGGCCCCGATCCGGCCATTGACGATGACCGCATCTCCATCGCGCGGGTGATGCTCGATCAAAGGAAGCGAATTCTTGAAGAGGGCGCACCTGAGTTGGGCGTTAGCTGATTTCAGCGTGAAATACCAGTGGCCGTTGGCAGATCGGCGAGCATTGGAGACTTCCCCGCGGACCCAGAGGTTCTCAAATAGTGGATCCCGGCGGAACATATCCTGAATGTACGCCGAGATCTGGTCTACATCGACGATCTGCAGGCTGGTTGCGTCGGTTCCGGACATCAGGCCGGTTTCATGCGAAAGAGCGGGTGCCCGAACTCAACGGCCTCACCATTCTCCACCAGCACAGCTTCGATCACGCCAGGGCGATCGGCAATGATCTCGTTCATGATCTTCATCGCTTCGATGATCGCGACCGTCTGGCCGACGGCGACCGTATCTCCTGGCTGAACGTAGGGTGGTTCACCCGGCGATGGGGCCTCGTAGTAGGTGCCGACCATCGGAGAGGTGATCTGGTGCCACGGCTGGTCCACAGGTTCGGGCTCTACTGTCGCCGGGACGGGCTGTGCCGCGACTACTGGCTGGTCGTTCGTCGCCGGAGCCGGAGTCACAGAGTGGGCACGGAGGAGTATGTGAAGGTCGCCACGCGTGACTTCCAGCCGCTCCAGATTTCCTGAATGCATCACATCGACCAGTTCACGCACTGCCCGGGTCAAGTCCGAGTAATCTTCGCTGGTGTCTTCGCTCGATGCGTCATCAACCTGTACGCTGGTATCGTCAGCCATGCAGCTTCCCTCAATCCCCTGTTAGTGCGATTCCGACTGTCACCCCTGTCGATCAGGTGACGCGTTCGAGATACTCCCCGGTTCGGGTGTCGATTTTCACGGTGTCGTTTTCGTTGACGAAGAGCGGGACAGTGATCGTCAGGCCCGTCTCGACAACGGCCGGCTTGCTACCGCCTGTGGCGGTATCCCCCTTGTGGCCGGGATCGGTCTGCGTGACCTTCAGGTCCACGGTGACGGGCAATTCCACGTCGACCGGCGCTTCCTGGTAGGTCAGGAGATCGATGGAATCGTTCTCCTTCATGTAATTGACCACATCTCCCAGGACGTCCTTCGGCAGGGAGAACTGGTCGAACGAATCATTGTCCATGAAGTGATAGTCTTCACCGTCCTGATACAGGAACTGGACGTGATGTCGTTCCAGCCGGGCGGTCTGAAACTTGGTTCCAGCGTTGAAGGTGTTCTGCGTAGTTGATCCCGTGCGCAGGTTCCGCATCGTCATTCGCACGAAGGCACTGCCACGGCCCTGCTTCACATGCTGAAAATCAGTGACCTTGACCAGTTCGCCATTCATATCGAGGGTAATACCCCGACGCAATCCGCCTGTATCGATCATCCCTGAATCCTCCGCTCTCTCGCTTTATCGGTCTCTCGATGCCCAGTACCGGGGCTCTAGACTGTCCGCTTCGGTGATGTAGTAAAGACATCGATGCCGTCGGCGGTAATTGTGGCAACATCTTCGATGCGTACGCCACCCCAGCCTGGAATGTAGATGCCGGGTTCGATCGTGACCACGTTTCCCGGCTCCAGCGGCTGATTATATCGCGGCGAGAGCGAAGGGCCTTCGTGAACCCGCACGCCGAGGCCGTGACCCAGCGAGTGAATGAACTGGTCCCCGTATCCGGCGTCGGCAATTACGTCTCGCGCCAGCGCGTCGGCCTCTTTGCCGGTCATGCCTGGCTTGATTCCGGCCTCGGCCGCTTCGATTGCCCGATAGACGATCTGATAGATCTCTCGCAGCTTCGGTTCCGGCTCGCCCACCCAGACGGTGCGAGTCAGATCCCCGCAATAGCCACCGATGTAGGCGCCCATATCGATAACGATCGGTTCGCCTTCCTGAATGATGCGATCACCGGTTGGGTGATGCGGCAGGGCACCGTTTGGCCCGGAGGCAACGATAGTCGGGAATGCCGGACCATCGGCTCCGAGTTCGCGGAACGCCTGCTCGATTCGCCAGCCGACTGCTTTCTCGGTTTCACCAGCAACGATGGTTGGCTCGACCTTCGCCAGCGCTTCATCGGTAATGCGCAGAGCAAGAGCGAGTGCTTCGATCTCGTCGGCGGTCTTGACCTTTCGCAGGTTGTCGACTGCACTGCCAAGAGCCACGAGTTTGGCGTCTTCCCCGAGCTGTTTACGCAGTGTCTTGAAATCTTTGTAGAGAATGGCGGAATCTTCGAACCCGACGCGGGTTGCCCCCATCGATTGCAAAACGATGGCATCGTTGGCGGCCAGTCCTGGTGTCTCACGCGACATCGCGTGAATTTCGAAATCCGGTGCCTGATTTCCGGCATTCTCGGTTTCGATCGGACTGGTGACGATGACCGCGCGATCCTGATTGATAACGAGGTGTCCGGCCGATTCGTCCGGTGGATGATCTTCAGCGAGGAACCCACTGAGGTAGAAGCGGTTGGAGAGGTGGGTGATGACAACGGCATCGAGCTCGTGCTCCTGCATCATCGTGCGCAGGCGGGCTAATCGCTCCGACATAGTTCTCCCTTGCCTATTCTCGCTTGATCTGACTGGCCATGTAGTGAAGCGCCAGCACGTAGCTTTCCGGACCAAACCCGGCGATCTGCCCGGTCATCACCGGAGCAGTAACCGATACGCGACGGAATTCCTCGCGAGCATGCACGTTGCTCAGATGCACCTCGATGGTGGGAACCGCCACGGTTGCCAGCGCGTCGCGCAGCGCAATGCTGTAGTGCGTGAACGCTCCGGGGTTGATGATAACACCACGCACCTGATTTGCGCGTTCCTGCAGTTTGTCGATCAGCGCGCCTTCGTAGTTCGACTGAAAGTGCTCGACCTGAACACCCAGCTCATTGCCGAGAGCGATCAGTCGCTCGTTGATATCGTCGAGGGTCTGCGTTCCATAGATTCCCGGCTCCCGGACTCCGAGCATATTGAGATTCGGGCCGTGAAGCACGAGGATCGAATTGTTCGCATCACTCACTAGCGAATCCAGCCTTTCTCTCGGAGTTCGTCATTGCCCAGCAATCCGAGGAGCACTTCGTACTGCGTGCCGGCGTGTTCCGGATGATGCTCGAACCTGGCGCGTTCGAAATACTGAATCGTCAGCCCGGTGTCTGGATCGGTGAACTCGGCGCTGATCGGATAGCCAAAGAGTGCCAAGGACTCTCGATAGGAGATCCCGGTGTCGCCAAAGTCCAGGCCGTGGCTCTGCCAGTAATCCAGGAAAACACCGCATGCGTTCTGTCCTGTCGCTTCATAATAGAGGCAGTCAGCGTCATCGACCTGACCCTCTGAATCAAACGCGGGATGAGTGAGCAGTCCTCGACGAACTGCTTCTTCATGCCCCAGACGTCCAAGCAGAACTTCGTACGGAGTACCAGCGTGTTCTGGATGGTATTCGAAGCGCTGGCGCTCGAAGTACTGGACGGTGTGCTCCCGCATCGTGTCGGCATTCAGTTCCGCGAACTCTTCGGTTTGCGGGAAGCCGAATACGGGCAATCCGCCGCTTTGCAGCCAGTAGTTCAGGAACACGGTGCGGAGGGTATGGCCTGTCTCGGTGAAGTACCAGAGCGTGTCGGTGCTCTCCACCGGAGCGACGCGTGATGCCGGGGTGGACATCATCGAGATCTGCTCCCAGACCGCCGGATCTTCCTGCCCGAGTCTCCATGCAGCCATTCCGCCGAGATCGTACTCGACCATCACATCGAGTTTGTAGCGAAGACTTTCGACATCTTCGTACCAGACCTCGCGTTCGCGACCCTCGCTGTCGGTGTAGGATGCCCACGGTGTCTTTGCGCGGTCGTCCCAGTGATATTCGATGTTGTCCTGCGTATTGAGTGCCATTGTGTCGCTGTGTTTCATGGCTCGCCCTCGTCCGTCGGTTGCGCCGGAGTCGTCGTCTTTGAGGAGCCAGTCATAGCCGTAGAACGGCACGCCGAGCAGGACTTTCTCGTTCGGAATACGTGAAGAGGCATACCTGGCTACGTTGCGAACCCAGTATTCCGGTGCGACAGCGTATGGCCGAGCTGCCCCGACCGGGGTGTGATCGTAAGCCATGATGACAATATGGTCGTTGTACTTTGCCAGTTCGGCATAGTCATAGGCGCCGCCCCACACAGATGGGAAGTCGGATACCCGGGCGATGACCGCCTGCGTCACCATGCGATCGCGGGGCCACAACTCTTCCGAGAGCTCTTTCTGGAACTGGGTTATGTGCTCTGCATCATCTGCGTTGATCCCTTCGAAATCGATGTGGATGCCGTCCCAGTCGTTGGTTTCGACCAGATCGACCAGGCGTTCGATGATGTCAGCTCGCATCTCTTCATCTTCGATAATCCCCGTGAACGCGTCCCACTGGAGGTTATTGGTGACCATCGGGACGATCTTTACCCCGGCATCACGCATGACCTGGATGGCGGCATCCGATTGGAACGTGTGGATCGTGCCATCTGAGCGGACCTGATAGAGATACGGAGAGACGACGTCCAGGTTGTGAACCTGCTGTCGTAGCGAGGTTAGCGATGTGGCGTCGTATTGCACGTAGTATCCCCAGCGAATCCTGTTTGGATAGGCAGAGGCATCCTGCGTCAGATTTGGAGCCACCATGGCTCCAAGCACGATGAAGACGAGCGCGAGATGGCGAGCGACACGAGACCAGTTCACGAGAGCAAACCCTTCAACCCCACGGGAGTTCGAGCTGTTCTAACCTCGGGGACCGGCCTGCGCAGCTGCGGCCGGAACATAGATATTGACCGGGATTCCACCAGTGCCGTTGACCGTTGCGGTGCCCGAAAATACGGCAACGGGAACCAGATACTGTGAGCCCTGCGAGCTACCAGCGATCGTATAGGCAATTCCTCCGCTGGTGATCGACACCGTACCAGATGCGCCCTGAAAACCGCCGGGCAGGTCAGAGGCGCGAATGTCTACGAATCCACGACCCTGCGTGGCATCGGCCCAGAGATTGTCCGCGGAGCGAAGCCCATATGTCGAACCGGTCAGCGATTGCGGCCAGGTGATCGTGGCCTCGGTAACTACACCATCGCCACGGACGGTTACGCCGGCGCTCGGAGTGCCAGAGATGATTCGGGATGGTTCAGCCGGTTTGAGCTGTACGAATGCCCTGCCGGTGCTTTCATCGCGATCAAGTACCTGGCCCGATCCGACACCTACACCGGTAAGACCGTTGTCCACCAACCAGCTGCGTGCCGTCTGAACGAGCTGATCGTTGCCCGGAAGTGACGGCGCGCTATCTCCGGAGGATGACCGGACAAACTGGATCGTTGTCGGGCTAACGTAAACGCTCGCCGAGCTGCCCTCGGCCCGGAAACTGCCGCCACCCTGATCGACAACATCAGCATTGACCCCGAGCCGGGACGCCATTGATTGCACGTCACTCGCGGTCCATTGACGTCGATTGATCTGGTAGACCGATGCCTGTCCGGGAATCGTCTGCAGGCTCATATCCAGATTGAAGGAGAGGCTGATGGAATCTGCTGCGCTGCCGCTCGGCATGTCGGCCGGTGGTAGCTCCCCGAAATCACCCGTAACCGGTGGAGCTTCGGGAGCTGGCTCTTCCGGTGCCGTAGCCGTGGCCGGTGGCGGTGGTTCGGTCGGAACTGGCTCCTCTGCGACAGGAATTGGAGTTGGCGTCGGGGTCGGGATCATCACGAGCTCTGATTCCGCCGCGTCGTCAGGTTCAGGCGTCGGAGTGGTCATCTCGATTGTTGGCTCAGGAGTTGGGGTGACTTCCTCTTCTTGCGTTGCCTCTGGTTCAGGCGTTCCGGTTTCCGAGGCCTCCGCATCCAGCGCCAGTTCGATGTCGTCCGTTTCATCGTCAACATCATCACGTTCGTCGTCGCTCGCTGCAAAAATGGCGACAACCACGATCACGACAAGCAGTAGCGCCGCGGCGCCTGCGCCCGGAAGCAGATACTTTTTCCACTTCGGTTGGCTGGGTTCAGGTTGCTGGGCGCGTGGTGCTTCGGGGGTCCATCGCGTTGACATTGTCGTTTTCGATTCTTTCTATCCTGCAAGGTTGATGTCGGGCATGGTTCATTGGAGTCCACGACTGAGTCGAGCACTCCCTATTGTTAACGCGTATCAACGGCATTGGTGTCAGACGACTTCCTGGATGCGCCGCAGTTCAACAATTTGATCACGCAGTAGCGCTGCTTTCTCGAATTCGAGCTGTTTCGATGCCTGTTTCATCTGTTTTTCGAGATCAGCGATCATTCGTGCCAGTTCATCCGGCGGAATCTCGCTGATAATGCCGGACTCCGAGCCGGCATCATACTCCGGTTTCTCTTCAGCGACTGCTCTGACACGATCGGTCAGGTCCTTGATCTCTTTGATGATGCCCCGCGGAGTAATTCCGTTCGCCTCGTTGTGTTCCAGCTGGATAGCGCGACGCCGGTAGGTCTCCTCGATTGCCTTCTTCATTGAGCGTGTCATGTTGTCGGCATACATCACCACGAGTCCGTCGACATGACGCGCGGCCCGGCCGATCATCTGAACCAGCGACCCTTCCGAGCGTAGATATCCCTCTTTGTCCGCGTCGAGAATTGCTACCAGTGATACTTCGGGAAGATCGAGCCCCTCCCGGAGGAGGTTGATTCCAACGACAACATCGTAGACCCCTAGTCGCAGATCTCGCAGGATCTCGATCCGCTCCAGTGTATCGATCTCACTGTGCAGGTAATGGGTACGGACTCCGGATTCCTTCAGGAAATCCGCCAGGTCTTCAGCCATTCGTTTGGTCAATGTCGTGACCAGCGCCCGTTCGCCGCGGGCGATCCGTCGTTGCAATTCATCCATGAGATCGTCGATCTGGCCTTTGGTCTGGCGGACCGAAATCTCGGGATCGACCAGGCCGGTCGGGCGAATAACCTGCTCGACGATCTGCTCGCTGTGTTCCATCTCGTATGGCCCGGGAGTTGCCGAGACGTAGATCAGCTGATTGACACTGCGTTCGAACTCATCGAATGTCAGCGGTCGGTTGTCGCGGGCAGATGGCAAACGAAATCCATAGTCGACAAGGACGTTCTTGCGCGATCGGTCCCCGGCGTGCATCCCACGTATCTGCGGAATGGACATGTGAGACTCATCGACGAACATCAGGAAATTGTCTGGGAAGTAGTCGATAAGCGTCCAGGGTTGCTCCCCGGGTTTCCGACGGGAGATGTGCATCGAGTAGTTCTCAACACCGGAACAATATCCGGCTTCCTGCAACATCTCCAGATCGTACATGGTGCGCTGCCTCAGTCGGGCCGCTTCCAACACCTTGTCTTCACCCTCGAGTTCACGCAAACGGTGTCGCAGTTCTTCCTGAATGTCCTGGATCGCGTATTTCAGTTTGTCCTGGCTGGTGACGAAGTGACTGGCCGGATAGATCTCGACCTCATTGCGTTCGATGAGGACTTCCCCAGTCAGTGGATCGATCTCGACGATCCGATCGATCTCGTCACCCCAGAATTCAACCCGGACGGCGATCTCTTCGTAGGAAGGGAAGATGTCGAGCGTATCGCCGCGTACCCGGAAGGTGCCCCGGGTGAGTGTCATGTCGTTGCGCTCGTAGCGGATGTCGATGAGATGGCGGAGAACACGATCCCGGCGAACCGAGCCGCCTTTTCGCATCTGGACAACCGTGGCGCCGTAGTCCTCAGGCGATCCGAGACCGAAAATACACGAAACACTGGCCACGATGATGACATCTTCGCGCGTCAGGAGTGATCGGGTTGCTGCGTGGCGCAGTTTCTCGATCTCCTCGTTGATGTCGGAGTCTTTCTCGATATAGGTATCGGTTCGCGGTACGTATGCCTCTGGCTGGTAGTAATCGTAGTAGGAGACGAAATACTCGACGGCATTGTTCGGGAAATACTCCCGGAACTCACTGTAGAGCTGGGCTGCCAGAGTTTTGTTGTGCGCCAGGACAAGCGTTGGGCGGTTGACTCTCTCGATGACGTTGGCCATCGTGAATGTCTTGCCGGAGCCGGTGACCCCGAGCAATGTCTGATGATGGAAGCCCTGCTCCAACCCACTGGTGAGCTGTTCAATCGCCCGCGGCTGATCTCCGGTTGGCTGAAAATCTGTTGCAATGGTGAATCTGGCCACGGTTATCGCTCGCTCATTCTCTGGATCGCTGGCGGACTGTACGTTCTGGAAGTATACCGATCATGACAGGGCCGCCAATGCTACCGGATCATATGGAATTCAGCCTCTTCACCACCTACGGCAATCACATCGAAAATATGCCGGGCAGCCCATCGCTGGCCCGACCACGGCAGGCGGGCAACGGTCTCTTCCAGGTCACACCAGGCGTAGTCACCGTACTCCGGGGAAAGGGTCGGCTCGTCGGATGGACCAACCAGCACCGCAAACGACGGAGCGAGCACGATCGTATCGGTGTGGTGATCGTAGAACTGGTTGATGTAGTCGGCAGAGTAGATCTTGTGCGGATCGAGTTGCGTATGTTCCTGGACTTCTCGAATCGCGGTATCGACCGCTGACTCACCAGGCTCGATCTTGCCGTGGATCGATTGCCAGATACTGCCGAGAACTACGTCATCACGCCGGCGTAGCACCAGAAATTGAACCCGGCGCCGCGATTTCCTGAAAACGTATACATCAACAATGTCACTGACCACGTTCGGCATACTTGCCCCTCATTGCCGTATAACCGTTTGAACTGTTCGAATGTGAGATGGCTGGATGTCTGGTCAGGATGTCTGAAATCGAGAGGTTTGTCCAGCCTCATCGGGAGCGATTGCGGAATTCCCAGATCTTGTGTCGGATCCGGCCGGTCATGCTGTCCTGCCGTGGAGGCATCTGGATAACCCGGCCGCGCCATTCCTTCTGCTTGGGAGCGATCGGCGCTGGCTTGCTCCAGAAGTAGATCGGGCTGAACACCACTATGATCGCCAGGACTCCGAACACCATCGCCAGTGTTCGGGACCAGTCTGCCAGCATCACGGCGAGAAGGCCGAACCCGAAGATTCCGACAAGCCAGAGTATGCCCGGCGGAATCCGGCCAAGGCTTGACCTGGCCTGATTGAACTGCAGCTTCCCGCTTCCAGGCTGGTAGCGGCGCCCCGGGAGCTTTTCATTTGGAGTCCCGAGATCTTTGCGATCGAGTATTTCATTGATTTCGCGTTCAACGCGCGAGTTTCCACGGTCCTTCATGCTGTCCTCAGGATGTCATTGTCAGCGGTGAACGAGCCAGTTCCCTGATTGCTTCGATCGCCCGGTCGATTTCGTCTGGCGTGGTCCAGTACCCTGGACTGAAGCGTACCGTACCTCCCGGGAACGCTCCGAGCGCCTGGCAGGCTTCCGGCGAACAATGCAGGCCGGTCCGGCAGGCGATATCGAAGGCAGAATCGAGTGTGGTGCCGAACTCCGACGGCTCCCAGCCATCGACCGTAATCGAGGCGACGGCAGCATGCCGGGACGGCTCGGA